>JBBRNY010000001.1:0-169896 GCA_038229915.1 Kapaibacterium sp. (SeqCode)
AATGATTATGCTTTCGCAATGGGCAGAGAACTCTATGGCTTTGCAAAAGGTATCGGAACAGTAACACTCCCGACCAGCCCAGATAGCCCCGACCTCTTTGCAATTGACACACTCGTCTTGAAAAAGTTTTCACCGGACACCAAAGGTGAGGTTGTTCGATTAGTCCAGGTCAATAAAGTACCCGGACAATCTCCCGCACATACAATTATTGATGACACTTGGAGTAGCATCGAAGATTTTTTCAAAGAGATCATCACTGTTGCCGATGACGGTCTTTCGTTGCTTGGCAATGCAAAGCTTATTGCTGACTCGCTTGACGATCTTTTTAACATGCAAATTCCAATGGTGTTTCTCAAAGAATTTCGTGATGTGACCGACCCATCCCATGCTTCGTTTCAGGCTATTGTCGAGACGCAAGCCAAGTCGAATAAATTTCATGGCGGCAAAGTATTGATGGATGCCTACGATATTAATATCGAAATTTGTGATAGCCATCCTATCCGTTCTGATCTTGGTCTGGCACCATCCGGTCCGATCCGTTCGAAACTAAGTTTCTGGGTCAGCTATGACTTTGAGATCGGGATCGGCACACAAACAGTGATCAGTTAATACCCCACACCCCATCATTCATTTTCTCAGTTCAAATAGGACAACACGTTATGGCAAATGGACAACAAAAAAAACTTGCGATCTTAGGCGGCGGAGTCGGCGCACTGACTTCCGCTTTCGAAATCACCAATGACCCGAATTGGAAAGAAAAATTTGAAAGTATTACTATTTATCAAATGGGTTGGCGTTTGGGTGGCAAAGGTGCCAGCGGACGCAGACCACCTTATGGGCGTATCGAAGAGCACGGTTTGCACATCTGGTTAGGTTGTTACAATAATTCATTTGATGCAATACAACGAGCCTACAGAGAAATAGCACGCCCACCAGGTACACCTCTTGCAACATGGCAAGATGCTTTCAAGCAACATAGCTATATTGTGCTTGCGCAGGAATTCAAAGGCGAGTGGCATCCGTGGGCATTTAATTTTCCAACCAACGACCAAATTCCAGGCAGAGGTGCTCCGCTGCCGACGCTTTGGGACTATATCGGTCTGACGATAAAATGGCTTAACGAAATAATGGCGGACTCGACATTTCATCGTCATCTCCAAACTCAAACTGGCACCCCACAACATCAGAATGCCTTACAGTGGATCAAGAATTTTGTGCATGATGCAAATATTGACATAACTCTTGGCAATTTATCTTTAGGTGAAGATATTTTAAATGTCCTTATAGCAACTTATA
Source organism: Kapaibacterium sp. (SeqCode) (assembly GCA_038229915.1). Classification (GTDB taxonomy): domain Bacteria; phylum Bacteroidota; class Ignavibacteria; order Palsa-1295; family Palsa-1295; genus JAFDZW01. The sequence continues at coordinate 1,297 of JBBRNY010000001.1, forward strand.
GTCGTCTTGACCCAGACCCCAAAAACCACAATGCGAATGATCACTCGTTCGTTATTCATTTACTTGATGAATTGAAGAATTGGTTGAGCCGCGAGTTCATAACACTTGCTGATACTGATCTTGACGTACTTCGATTCGTAATTATGATCGATATAGGCTCGACCATTGCGCTTGCACTTCTGCAAGATGGTGTGCTTTTTCACCCACAAAAGTTAGATTCGCTCGATGACGAAGATTTACGTCAGTGGCTTACTCGTCATGGTGCGCTTGATGTTGCCGTTAATTCGCCACTAATGAAAGGTCTCTATGATCTTGTCTTTGCATATCGTGATGGCAAACCCGGAATACCGAATTCAGACTTTGCCGCTGGTACGGCACTGCGTTGCATTTTCCGTATCGTCTTTACGTATAAGGGTGCCATATTTTGGAAAATGCAAGCTGGGATGGGCGACACGATCTTTACACCATTGCATCAATCGCTCAAAAGCCGTGGTGTGCAATTCAAATTTTTTCATAAAGTAAAAAATCTTGGGCTTTCGGCTGACGGGAAATCTATCACTTCAATTTCGATGGGCAAGCAAGCAACTGTTATTGCCGGCGATACTGAATATGACCCGTATGTGAATATCGTTGATCTCGACTGTTGGCCCAGCGAGCCGAATTACGATCAACTTAAAGAAGGCAAACAACTTCAAGAGCAAGGTATCAATTTAGAATCATTTTATACAACATGGCAAGATCAGTATCTCACCCTCGAAGTCGGGAAAGATTTTGACGATGTCATCTTCGGCATTTCGCTCGGTAGTATCCCGTTCGTTTGCAAAGAACTTGTTGCCGCAAATACTGCATGGCAAGGGATGGTGACAAACATTAAAACCGTGCGCACCATGGCATTTCAGACCTGGCTCAATAAAGATCTCAGTGAACTTGGTTGGGAAGCCGAAAGTCCGGTGATGGATGCGTATGTTGATCCGATGAATACTTGGGCTGATATGAGCCAACTAATTCCGAGAGAAACCTGGCCTGCATCTTCTAACATTCGCAATGTATCATATTTCTGCGGACCAATGGAAGGCGGCATTCCACCACAAACCGAGACCGATACTCCGGCAATTGCACTACAGACAGTAAAAGATGCGAGCGAGCTGTGGCTAACAGATAATGCAACCACATGGTGGACAAAAGATGTCACTAAAGAAGGCGGCTTTGATCGAAATTCTGTTGTTGATATTTTTTATCGCGCAAATATTGACCCATCAGAACGGTACGTTCTATCGGTCAAGAACAGTACCCCTTACCGATTAAATGGCGGTCAGTCTGGGTTTGATAATCTCTATCTTGCCGGCGATTGGACCTACAATGGCTTGAATGCAGGTTGTGTGGAAGCGGCAATGATGTCAGGAAGAGTTGTCTCAAATGCATTAACGGGCCTACCAATCCTCAAAGACATTGATGGTTTGGGAGACGTATGATATTATTATATCTGCAACTCAGCTAAGCGTGAAGTATAGTGGTACTTCTTTGTTTGATCGCTGAGAGCTTGATAGAGTAAGTGTGCTTGTGCTTTATGAACCAAAAGAGATTCAGGGGAAAGATGATCATCTTTCCCCTGATCTGTTTTAAAAGATAATTTCCAAAGTTGAAAGTGAAGCTCTGCTTGCTTGACATTGTTTGTCGCTTCTGAGAGCATAGTAGTTAACGAACGAATCGCTTCTTCCTGATTGCCAAGGAGATAGAGCACTCGTGCTAAAATAACGGTTGCATCAAATAACGAGTCTTTGTTTCCGTCATTGTGGGCGATATCAATACTTTGTGTGATCCATTCTTTCGCTGATTCTAATTGATGTTGCGAGAATAGTCCTGCTTCGATGATTCCTTCGACAACCGTTTCAGCTTTCCATCGAAGCCAAAGTGCTTTGCCGAATGGAAAATCAATATCGTGGTGAATGGCATACGCTTTTTGAAATAATGCAAGCGCTTGCGTAAATTCTTTCTTTCGTAAATGAACGATGCCAGTGTCACCAACAGCAAAACCAATACCTCGTGAATAACCTAATGCAGCTGAGAGTTCGTAATATTTTTTGAAGCTTTCGAATGCATGATCGAGATCACCGCGGTCAAGTTCGACCAGTCCGATCTTTCCTTCAGCCATTGCATAAGCGAGGGAGTCACCTATGTCCTCTGCATTATGCATTTCTTTATTAAAACAATCCATTGCTTTCTCAAACTCACCGATATTCCAATAGACCAAGCCGATCTGCCCCAGGACAAACGATGTTTCCCGGCGGTCACCGGTCGTCTCGAGCCATTCCATCGCCGAGCGGTAATGTTGCAACGCCAGATCATACTCGCCTTTGTTCAGATGGATCTGACCGATCTTAGTTAGAGCTCGTATCACTCCGCGCCGATCATTTTGCTTCTGACATAATTGAAGCATTGCCATAAATTGTGATGATGCTGTTTCATAGTCACCACGCTGAAGCAAAATAGCACCAATACCGCCCAGTGCCGCTGCAGAAGCGTCTGCATCGCTACGCTCAAGAGCAAGACGATGTTGTTCTTGATAGGACTCTAACGCAAGCGTCGGTTTCCCGCGAAGCATTCGCAAATCACCTAATGATCCGAATGCCACGAGAGTGTCATCGTTGGCATCATCAGCAACAACTTCCTCTAACTTTTTCTCGGTAGCATCCCATGCACCAACAGCACGGTAAAGCCGCGCAAGTGTAAGCGAATGTTTGGGAGACGACCCGGCGGCGGTTTGCTCATAGAGCAAAGCAATATCTTTTTCACCGAGTTTTTTCCAATAATGCAAAAACTCATACTCGGTTTCGCCGTCAAACATCGTTTGAAGAACAAGCGGAGAAAGCAATGCTTCTCGAAGTTTCTCCTGTTGGTTTGCTTTTGATAGTTGATACAGCATTTCACGAATCACGGTCGTATCAATGCCGGAATCAAGTGTTAATGGTATTTGCTGAAATTCATGGCTAAAATATTCGGACAACGACCGGTGAGTCTGCGACCGAACTTCCGGATCTGAGAGATAGCGTGACTCGACAGCTCGTTGTAAATATTTATGAAAAAAATTGATCCGGCCATTGGTGCGAAGCAAATGATAATCGAGTGCATGAAGCAACATCGAAAGCTCAACGCGAGCTAGACCTGAGGCACCAAGCAAATGTGTTTCGGCAAGCCCAGCTCGCGAAAGCGCGAGTGCCATTGTAACAACTCGGACAATATTCACGCCGTAATCATTTTCCATCCGCTCGAGTGTTCGAACAAACAGTTGATCAAGATCTTTGACGTTCAGATAATTATCCGCAACCTCTACTAAACTTTCATGATCGCCATAGAGTCGAAGCTCTTCGGATAGTGTTCGCAGAAATAGTGGCGATGAAGACTTTTCATCCTTTCCGATCTTCAATAATAGTGATGGTGGAAGTGATTTGTGATACTCAGCAAGATACCGTGCAACGATTGCTTCACGTTCGCGCTCTTTGAGAGCACGTAATTCAAGTGTTTCCCATTGTCGTGTCGAAATACGATCAAGTGTTTCACCATCGCGACATGAAATGAGCAGGTTGATCTTTGGCGGGAATGTGTTGGCGAGCCAGGAAAGTGATCGTGAATGTGATTGAAATTGATCGATCGAATCCAGTGCGATCAGTAAAATGTCGTTTTCAAAACCCACCACTTCACCCACACGAGCGAGCCATTCGGGGAATACGCGTTCTAATTCTTCGGTATCGGTAGGAATGCTATCTTGAATGGCGTATCGCTCTTTGATCTCACCAATGACTCGGCGCATAAACCCAATATGATCGGTCGAATCATCAGAGGCACCAACGTAATGCTCGATCACAAAACCGTGTGGGTTCTTCCGAAGATACTCACTGACAAGCCAAGCGATCAGCGCACTCTTCCCCATTCCGCTCTCGGCCGCTATCACTAATGGTGAAGAGCGTGATGAAAGCCAGTGATTAAAATGTGTGAGATACTCCGGATTTGCGATATAAGCTCTTCGCCTACTATGTGCAAAAGCATTGTGAGCAAGTCTTTCTCGTTCAAGCACTGACGGCACAGCATTTGCAGGCCAGGTTGATTCGATGATCTCAAGAAGATCAGCACGGACAGCTTCGCCGAGTTGCTCAGGAGTCTCGAAGTTATGAACTGGTCTGCCGGTGTCAATGATTTTTTCAACAAGCTGTTCCAAACGCTCGGGGTTATCAACTGCAGCGTGTTCCTCTTTTCGGCGATAAAAATACGCTTGGCCGCCGCCATCATTGAGCGCACCATGTGTGAACTCCATTTCCAAAAGACTACCACCGTCAAGGGTTAACGACTCGATCCACGGGTACCGTTCTTGAATATCGGGATCCATTGCAACTTCGTGATACTCAGGTGTCCAACCGTAACGTCTACCAATGATGCCAATAAAATATGGTCGGCACCGATCAATTTCTTCAAGGCACGTTCGGATAATACGTCCGAGACGCTGCTGCTCCTCGGTCAGCCCCCACCGCAGATCAACTTCTGTAAATGAGACCCCACGTGAACGGCAAAGGGCACGTAGCTCGGGGAATACTTTTTTTATGAGATACTCGCGCTCCTCCTGCAAGTCACGAAACGTGCTTGAAATAAAAAGACGAAGCTCAGCTTTACGAGTTACGTGTGGTGATCCCATCCGAGATGGAAATGAGTAATTCAAATACTACAAGATACAAATATACCGCCCCAGTGCATAGAAGACCCGTATATGGCAACAATGAGTGATATGATAGCAGGGATATGCAAACCTTGAAGTTTGATCCGATCCCGATCTCGACAAATTGAGAGAAATGTATGAATTTATAGAATTGTTTAAGAAATTTGCTTGAAGTTTTATTCATGGCACCAATTGCGTCCATTCGTGTTACCAAAGCTACACATTAAAGTTTTCGGAACATCATCAATCGATCTGCTTTTCTACCTTAATTATTCTCTTCTTCTCAGTATGAATACTCTTATTAAATATTCTGCCGTATTTCTGGCGTTTACTGTGCTGTCATTATTTGGGGCAACAAATATAAAAAGCCAAGTAATGTACGCCAATCCGACCTCACTTACATTTATTTCACCGGGTATCGGGGTTGCTACAGACTCACAATGTTTTGTATTCACGAACAATAGCAATGCGTTAGATGGCATTTACAATATCACTCTTGGAGGTTCGAACCCCGATGATTTCCAGCTCAGCGGAGGATATGTTTTGGGTTCTGGGCAGACAATTTTAATCCCTGCGCATTCAAGTTATACTGTTTGTGTATTCTTCAAGCCTCTGTCTGCGGGTCAGAGCAATGCAATAATAACGTTCAAACTCGGCTCTCATTCTCTCCTTGGACCATATGATCTCGAACTCCATGGTAGTACCGGCGTACAAGTCTTAGGCAATCCGCGAATTGTCATAATGCCAAATCTATTGAACTTCGATTCCGTTGCTCTCGGTGATAGTCTTTGCAAATCACTGACCGTATCAAATCCCGGCACGGATACCTTACTGATAAAAAAGCAGGTTGTAACAAGCTCTGAAGGCGATTTCAATTTCACATTCATCCCTCAAGAACTTACTGCTATCCCACCTTCGCAGAGCCGGATGATCACTGTCTGTTTCAAGCCGAGACAAGCGGGTGCACGTGAAGCGCGTATAACGTTCTTTACTAATATTCCGGTGACGGCTCAAGGAGATACAGGTACGAAAAGCGTAAGCGTTGCCGGAACAGGCGTTCCGCACGGCGCGCTTTTCATAACAAGCCCAAAACGCGATTCAGCTATCATCGGCTCGACGATCTGTCAAATAGATACTCTCTGGAATAGCGGCGAAGCAGATCTGCTTGTGAACACGATGAACATATCCGGTACAAATTCTTCTGAATTTGCTCTGAATAATGTAATTCTGCCCTTCCAGATAAAGGCAAAGAGCAAGGTAACTCTAAAAGTCTGTGCGACACCTTCGGCGCGTGGATTGCGTAATGCCGTGCTATCAGCAACGGCAAAATCGAATGAACGTACGTTAACCGCAAGCATTCCAATTTCTATATTCGGTAAGACGATCTGTTCTTCAGTTGATTCTATTTCACTCTTTGCCAATCAGAAAGTTATAAAAAATACAGATTCTTCTCTTTGTATTAGAGTCACCAATTGCGGAGATGTGTCTGCAAACTATACGGTGCGCATAACTGATACAACGTATTACTCCTTTTCACCTTTAGGTGCTAACGGAGTACTGCCGGGTAATTCTACAGTATTCTGTGTAAAATTTAATCCACGTATCACAGGTGTATTAAGATCAAAACTCATCATTAGTACAAATGATCTTCCGGATATGATCGTTGACCTTCTCGGAAGCGGTGCTTGTGCTGCTATTGCAGCTAGTGAATTCATTATTCCGAATATTAATGCCGGCGGACATGGCACTTTCAAAGTAACGCTCAGGAATACTGGGAACCTGGATTGGAATCCGGGAACACCCCTCTTAAATCCGAATAACGGAATCTATGCACTAACCGGTGCTGTACCGGTTATTCCTTCGGGTGACAGTATTCAATTGCTTTTCCGTTATGATCCTGAAAATACCAACCAAATGTATTCAACTCAGGTATCATTTCCGAACAGCGGACCTTGTTCCGAATCACCGTTAACATTCTTGCTTTCACAGCAAACGGGTACTGCAGGTGTAAACCGCATTACCGAACAAGGAGGATTTGCGCTCGGACAGAACTATCCGAACCCCGCATCGGGAATAACTTCCTTCGACTTTACTATCCCCAAGGAATCATCCGTCTCTCTTTCAGTTTTTGATATGAGCGGGAATGAGGTACAAAAACTTATTACCGGACGCATTTCGGAAGGAATACATTCAGTAACATTTGACGGTACACACCTATCAGCCGGTACATATCTATATTTGCTTGAATCTTCAGGCATCAGATTGTCCCGTTATTTCATCCTTGTAAAATAATTTTTTTTATGACTTTCTATTCCTATCACTCATGAAAACATTAATATTCTTACGTACTCTCTGCATTTTTTCTGTTATTTTCTCATTGACCGGTATTATTAGTTGCTCAACAACTTCAAGCACCGGAGATACTATTGTGGCGACGAATACGGTATTCTTCGATTCACTATATACAAATGTCGATGTGAATACCAGCATATTAAGCACTTCATCACCTTGGACTATTGGGACTTCCACTCCGATCGTGAATTTTCGATTCCAAAGCAAACCAACAACAAACGGCACTTATATCCTTCTCAACTCAGACAAAGGAAGTATTGCCGCAAACGAATGCCTCTTCTTTATAAATCATCTTGATGGTATCAATTCCACAAGCTACTTTCCGAAGACCAGCAATCTCAAAACTCTTACAGTAAAGGTCACCGCAGGTAAGGTAAACGTGATCGTCGATGGAATCGAGATGGAAGGAAATCGTGGCGGGAAAGCTGTACCTCCAGTTAATATTAACCTAACAGAAAAGTAAGCCTATCCGAGGTAAACAACGAGGTAGTTTTCTTTGGATATAACGTGGATCATATGATAAAATACTAACCTTGGTAAAAACAGAAAGACACAACCGTAGCAATACGATTGTGTCTTTAGCTTTTCTGTAAGCTAAATCGCGGGAAAATTAGATTTACCATAGCTCACACTGATTGGATAGAGGGTACTTCCGTAGAATTTTGAAGATTAGCTTTTTTCTTTCGTATATTTGAACTAGGATAAATAGATATTCAACGTTTGTTCGTCCTTACTTGACTTATTGAGGATCCATACTTTGATATAGATTCTTCGCTTAAGTTTTTATTTTACCTTAAATACATATCATATGAAACATTATGAGAAGGAGTTCGAAGGGATACTCAAAATCCTTCAACGAAAGTGGACATCGAATGGTCTCGATAATGCCTTTATATCGATAGCCTACGGTGAGGCATTGACAAAACTTCTTACCAAAGAAGCAGAAAGTGGAGGAGCATTACCCAAAGTAGCGCAACAAAGTTTCATCTGGGTAGCAGCAAGTAATCTTATAAAGAATGAATGTAAGAGATTACAAAATGTGGATCATATTGGTAGTGGTGAGAAACATATTAATTCAGGCGCGATTAGTTTGGATCAAACGATTATTTCGAGAATTGATTTTGACAAAGCTATCGAATTACTACCTGACAAATATAGATCGATTTTTCTTCTACAATTAAATAGTGGACTTACCATTAAGGATATTGCTAAGCAAGTTGGACTTTCTGAAAATGGAGTAAAGAAGAGGTTAAAAGTTGCACGCGAGAAGCTGCGGAGATTTCATAGTAAATAAATTTTTTCGGACGAAGTACCCTCAAGGCTGTTTGAGTTGTATAACATATGACGTCTATACATGAGTAATCATAGGTTAGGCTTAACTTGGTATTCATTACAATTAAACTCAAAAGCTATGAAACAAAAGCTATGAAAAAGTTATTTATTCTATTTGCTACCGTCTTATTACTCTCAAATGCAACAACAGCATTTGCAGGAACCGACGACGATATCACCGTATTTCCTGGCTACCTTACGTCTGACGGATGCTCAATCAGCAACGCAGCAACTTGCTTCATCGTAGTTATAACCAAAGGAGGCCAGCTCCCTCCAGATCCAGTAGGTACTCCGGCAAGAGTTTGTGGCAATGGTGGTCTTGATGCTGACTTTACTACGGAAACTTCTGTTAGTACTGATTTCTATAAAGCGACTGCAAAAAACCTTCCCTCGGGGACGGTTGCAAGTGAGGTAATAGGCATTTATTATTCTCATACTGGGCGCAATGTAACTACCGATGTGCATTCCTATTTCCCAAATTATAGTACTGGTGTTTGTAATTAATACTTAAAAGAAGTATTCAATAAGCACTTTCACACTTTAGTGAAAGTGCTATTTATCTGTTGTCCGTATGCCAAAATTGTTTTTTATCCTATTTCTCATTATATTTGCTACGGCTGATCAGTGTAAGGCATATGTCCCATTACAAGATTATAATGAGGCTAAAATAAAAAGGGCTGCTGCTCGCATCCGCAAGATAAATAATCAGAGTAAGGATTTTTTGATTATTTTTTTTCTCTGTGGCGAATCTTGTGTAGCTTGTAATTCTGAACTCAATTATGCTTGGGTTAAATCTCACCCCATAATAACAAACAATACCTCTTTTTTTACTTTATGCACAGACGAATTTGGAAATTCTGCTTCCCTACCAATGCCTCTCGATACCTCAATCATTATTTTGGAAGCCAAGAAATTTCCGGAGAGCAAAGAATTTTATAAATATAATGGTTATTGCGCTGGAGTCTCTAAGGATGATTCAATCATTTTTTTCTATAAAATTGGAAGCACTGAAGGATTTTCTAAAGCCTACCATACTCTAGATTCTATCTTTTATGAAAAGTCCATTTATACTTATGATGTGGATAAAATGAAACCTATTTATTCAAAAATTCTTATACCTGATGACACATCATTCACGTCAATTCCTCGGTTAGGAATGTCTTGTTCATTAGAACACAATATGTTTCAATTATTTGATAACATTTCTATGCGAGCATGGCTATTTGACTCTTTAGGAAATTCAAAATCTAAAAACCAATTAAGTAACCTATGGCGTTCTCAAAACCGAGACTCAATTTATCAATTTTCTTCCTTCTATTATTTGTCCGATACGAGCGCTCTTGCTACGGTGCTTTTGTTATCGAAACCAAACGATACTATCATATTTAATCAAAAAGCCAAACTTTTCACGAAAGTTTCTGAAAACTTTGTCTCGTTAGCATTGAGAAAGGACTCGTTAATATCATGGAAAGCGTATTACAATATTGAAAATTTTTTAATTTTTACATCAAGAAAAAATGCTTCAAAGAATAATATGTGGGTGCTGAATAAGACATTGACAGATAAGGACTCAACAAACTTCAGGTTCTACATTGCGACTATTGATTCAGTGTCCTTTATTGACGTCGATATTCCAAGATCTTCTATAAGTATAGTTTCTCACTGTTTTGCACCATTCGATACAACCTGCATCATTTTTGCGCCTGAGATTGACGGTAAGATTGCAAGTAAATCCTTATATAACGTTTCACGTAATGGTAAGTTTATTCGTCGCGAAATCTCTTATTATAATCGAACAGGCACTCGATTGGCAACCTTTGTCAACAGTAAAATAATTACGATAAATGATAAGGACCCTAAATCAAATTATACAACGGTAGTTGCATACGATCACAACGGCATAAGGGAATCGCCTGTGATAAGAGCTCCCGCCAATAGCCTTTCTTATATTTCGGAAGATGGGAAAAAGTTGATTGTATTTTTTCAAGATGTGAACAAACACTTGACAATGTCTGAATATTTATTATAATCGATGTTAAGAACGAATAGTATTGCCGCAGTTCTATTTTGTATTTTCTGTAGTTATTCGTTGCCGCAAAATATGGAAAAGCAATGTTTTATAGAAATATTTGACAATTCTATTTTTGCAAAGTATTTTACATTATTTCCTAATCCTGCTAATAGATATTCAACGCTTGAATGTCCTGCAGATGTCGTAATTAAGACTTTGGTACTGTACGACGTATTAGGAAGAAAATGTAATGCTCATATTGATTTTCACAACAATAATAATTCGGCTTTCATTGATTGTTCGCAACTATCACCTGGTCAATATAATATTCGCATTTCACATCAGTTTGGATTCAATACAAAGTCGCTGCTTATTGTTCGTTAGTTAGGGGGCGAACTATCATATCTCTAGTAAAAATATCGGACACTTTCGGCAAGCAACAAATGAATTATTAATTTGCAACACTAACTTTATCTAACGGATCAATTATTACTTCAATTTGTAATGCCTTCACAACTTAATTAAGGCATACAATTATTGAATAGTCCGAGGCATCTTTCGGTGCAAAAACGTAAGATTTGTTTTGCCAGTTATTTTGAAGTTGCAGCCATTATAGCACTATACAAAATCTCGTATAGTAATTTACCAACTCCGTGCTCAGAAATATTGGCACATTTACTAATTAATAAATAAATTGGTAGGCGATGTCGTCAAAGATTAACCTTACATATGCATTATCGATATGCAATTATACAGAATCAACCAATATGACTAATTTTATAGAGAGGGAAAAAGTGAGGTGGATCTATTTTTAAAGTAGTCATTTCTTTGGTCATCAAAATAATAAAAATGCCCATTACAATATGCAATGGGCATTTTTTGATGTTTTGTAGCGGGGGCAGGACTTGAACCTACGGCCTTCGGGTTATGAGCCCGACGAGCTACCAACTGCTCCACCCCGCGATCCTAAAATTGTTCTCTAAAACCCCATAGTAATAGGGGAGCGATAGAACTTCGTTTCGGCAGTCAAGGTTCCATTGTATATACAACTCAAAGTGACGTTGTTCGCCCATATCTCAGTTAAATAAGGCGAATATATTAGAATAAGTACTCTGCGCCGAAGCGGTGGATATCAGGCAATACCGGTCCCATAGCGCTTAAGGCATAATCAAAATGAAGTTTTTGGAAGTTCAATCCGAGACCGAATGAGAACCCACCAAGACCCAAGCCCTCGGGTATTTTTAGGTCGCGGCGCTTTTGGTTTTCATAACCAAAGCGAAGTCGAATAACTTTGCTGACGGTAAACTCGCCGCCAATAGAAAAATCATTTAATGCATAAAAGAAATTTCTTCCTTCGCGGTCGCGGCTCAGATTCCTAAATGCCAAGTGGAGCGTCAGTGGCAAACGCTCTAACTTTTTCGAAAAACCTAATTGTAAGTTGAATGGTAAATGTTCTTTAATGCCGGCATAGTTCGAAAGCTGTGTGCCGATATTTAATGCCGAAAGCCCAATGGTTAATAAGATCGGCTTGCTTTCATAAAACACGCCCAGATCAGCAGCAATACCCGAAGCACTGTAACTGCCCGATACCAACGAAGAAGAAATATATTTTACGGCGATTCCATAATGGATAGGTTGTTCGGGAATGACACTCGAAAATGCCAATGAAATAGCCGCATCTCCGGCAGAAAAGTTTTGTGTCGGTTGTCCTACATTATCCGCACCGGGAAATGAACCCCAATCATTATATATGACCCCTATGCCGATCCAGCTTTCCGAGCCGAGTATTTCCGGAGCCGGTTGGCTGTATGCGACATACCCCTGATTGAGATCAAGTGCCAGCTTGGTAAAACCAAATGCGATCAGCGAGCCCGGTACGCTGCTGTCACGTTTGATCTGTGTCGATAGACAAGCGGGATTCGAAAAGATCGTCGTCGGGTCATCTTTCATTGCGACAAAAGTATTCCCTAATGCCGCGGCACGGGCACTTGGCGGCACGGACAAGATCTGAAACACTTGCGCACGTCCCGAATTTTCATTCGAGCTAATGGTCGTACCATTTTGGGCGTAGGTCGCGCTTGTAATACCCATACAGGCGACGATAAAAATCCATTTTTGAGCGAACAAAGACATACGTTGGCTTAATTATCACAAATATCAGCAAATAATACACTCACTTTGCTCAGGGAGTTCACTTTGTGTTAGGCAAATCGGTATCCACAGTGTCGGCGAGCACCAAAAAGGGTAAACTTTTGTAGTATTTGTAGTATTAAATGAAAGGAATTCCAACAATGACAAACAAACGCTCCATAACAGTTCTCGTGGTGTTCATCCTTGCAGGGGTGAGTATTTTTCTATTTGCTCGTCCAAAAGCTGAGGATATGCGTCCCGCACCGTTTGACCAAACCAAAGCCGCTCCTGAGTTTTCATTGCTTGATATCAATGGGGCGACAGTAAAACTATCAGACTTTAAAGGAAAAGTTGTCGTTCTCAATTTTTGGGCAACGTGGTGCGGTCCGTGCAAAAAAGAGATCCCTGACTTTATTGAACTTCAAGACCTCTATGGTAAAGACGGCTTGCAATTTATTGGTGTCGCGATCGACCAGGAAGGGCTTTCGGTCATCAAACCTTTTGCCGAAAAATTAAAGATCAACTATCCGACTCTCGTTGGTAATGACGAGGTGTTTGCAAAGTTTGGCGGGCGTGATGCTATTCCGGTGACAATGCTGATCGACAAAAATGGAATGATCAAAACTACCTATATCGGTATGCGGAAAAAAGAAGCACTCGAAGAAATGGTATTAGCGTTGATGAAAGAGAAATAATAGATAGCATCTCGCTTATTCTCACCGAAGCTACTGATTAATGGATAATTTTTTTAGACGTTCGCTCGACCGTTTGTCGCAAGCAATTCGTGGCAATCGTTGGCGGCGTTCGAAAGTCGTTCGTTTTGCTATCGGCATTGGTCTGACCTTGATTCTTGCCGTCCTCTTCCCTCAAGCCCAGTCACCTCAAAGCGTGACCGGATATTCGGTCGGTGCGCTCTGGACGAGTTCAGATGTCATCGCGCCATTTAATTTTAGATTACTAAAAGACCCCACCAAATATCGCAACGAGATCTCAAAAGCTCTTGAGAATTATTATCCGGTTTTTTTGGTCGATACTTCCGCAAAACGACACACAATAGATCTATTACTCTCAGTATTTGGCAAACTGGGTGCACCTGATGATACTAATCAAATTTCGCAAGATTCACTAAAAAAGATCCTGAGCAACAGTGATCTTTCAAATGAAGAACTTGCTACTCTCACATCCTATATTTCCGAACTGAGACCATTAACGGCGAAGGAATCTAATACGTTGTTTGAGCGGGTTATCGCCCCGATAGCCAAGGTATATGATAAAGAATATTTTTATAATACGATCCCATCAGAGTATCAAGCCGCCGATCGCAAGATCGCTATTCGCAAACGTATAAATTCAGAGGAGATCACTACTGTTGGTGACCTGCTCTCACGAGAATCCGCAAGAAACAGATTATCTGAGTCGCTCGAAAAATCACTTCGAACAAATACAACGATCCGCAACGTCGTGATCAAGCTTGTTTCGTCGTTGCTTGTACCCAATATCGCCTACGACCAAGATGCTTCGGAGCAATCAAGAAAAATTATTCTTACTCGTGTACCAAAGACCGAAGGTGTCATTCTCGAGGGGCAAAAGATCATCGGCAAAGGAGAGATCATTACACCAGAAGCAAAAGCTACACTCGAAAGCTTAGCAGAAGCTCGTATCGAGCAGGGCGGTACAGTTGCACTTGTCGGCAGAGCTCTTGGCACGATCGGACACGCATTTATTATCGTCTTGTTGTTCGTTCTCTACTTAAAATTCATCCGCCGAAAAATTTATAAAGATAATGGGCAAATACTCCTGATCTCGCTTATTCTTATTTTTCCCGCCCTGCTTGCGTATGCATCAGTGCTGATACATACTTCATTCCCATTGGAGTATCTTATTCTCATTCCTGTTTCATCGATGCTCCTGACGGTGCTGTTCGATTCTCGTACCGGATTTTACGGCACGGTGATCGCGGCACTTCTTGTTGCCGGTATTCGCGGCAATGACTACAACGTGGCGCTTGCAGGTCTTTCTGCCGGTTCGTTTGCCGCTTATACTGTTCGTGATCTCCGGAGCCGGTCGCAGTTATTTACCAGTATCGGTTTTATTTTTCTCGGATATTTCATCGCTATCACGGCTCTATCGTTTGAGCGTGGCACACCTTTGAATGAATTATGGATGCAGCTCGCCGCCGCCGCTGGCAACTCCTTAATTTCACCGGTCCTGACACTCGGCGCGGTCTTTATCGTCGAGGCATTGTTCGATACGATGAGTGACCTCAAACTTTCAGACTTCAATGATATTAATCACCCGTTATTGCAAAAGCTTGCAATGGAAGCTCCTGGCACGTATCATCATACCATGCTTGTCTCGCAACTTTCAGAGAATGCGGCTCTTGCGATCGGTGCCAATGCGTTGCTTGCGAAGGTCGGTGCGATGTATCATGATGTGGGCAAGATCGCTTCACCGACAGATTTTATCGAAAATCAAATTGCTGAGCAAGGCAATGTGCACGATACACTTTCTTCTGTTGAAAGCGCATCTCGTGTCAAAGCTCACGTTATTGCAGGGATGGCACTGGCCAGAGAATATAGAATTCCGGAAAAACTGATCGACTTCATCCCAATGCATCACGGCACAATGCGTATCTCGTTCTTTTACCATCAAGCAATGGCGACGCTTTCTACCGGCGGCAGTATAGACGACTCCTTGTTTCGTTATCCCGGACCGAAGCCCAATACAAAAGAAACGGCTATTGTTATGCTCGCCGATGCGTCGGAAGCAGTGACGAGAACACTTGGCGCAAAGATCGAAGAGCCCACTATCGAGCTTATTGAAAATGAACTTGCGACGCTCTTTCGTGCGAGGATCTCCGACGGACAACTCGATGATTGCGACCTCACGATGCACGATCTCGTCGTGATCAGAAATGTGTTTGCCCGGTTACTCATTGGCACATTTCACTCGAGAATCAATTATCCGCAGCCGGCTCGTACGTCACAAAATGTCTGAAACCCGCGAGCGGAGCCGTGAAGAGCGTTCATATCTTTCCTACTTAAAGATCGAGCGAGGCTTGAGCATCAATTCGCTTGATGCCTATAGTCGTGATATTGCTAAGCTTGTAGAGTTTCTCTCGAGTCATTCGCGGTCAGTCACAACAGGCACAACACTCGACCTTCAGCAATTTATTAAAGAGTTATCGGAAATTGGTCTTGAGCGATCAAGCATTGCTCGAATCATTTCTGCGGTCAGAGGATTCTACCGATATTTACTCACCGAGAGAATAGTTGATCTTGACCCGACAGAATCTCTTGAATTAAAAACCCCTCAACGACAACCGCCCGACGTATTAAACATTATCGAAGTTGAGCAATTATTGCAACAGCCCGATATATCAACAAAAAAAGGCGTGCGCGACAAAGCGATCTTAGAATTTCTTTATGCAACAGGTGCTCGTGTGTCGGAAGTAACGACGTTAACAGGTTCACAATTATATTTAGAAGACGGGATGGTACGTCTCTTTGGCAAAGGTAGCAAAGAACGAATTGTGCCCGTTGGGAAAGTAGCGGTGAAGTACGTTGATATTTATCTTCGTACGGTAAGACCGTTATTATTGAAAACCGGGAAAATGACCGATGCCGTATTCCTCAATCAAGAAAGAGGTACCGGCTTGTCGCGGATGACGATCTGGAATATTATGCAAGAGTATTGCCGAGCGGCGGGGATTACTAAACATATTACACCACACACTCTACGACATTCGTTTGCTACGCATTTGCTCGAAGGTGGTGCCGATCTGCGTATCGTTCAGGAGTTGTTAGGTCATGCAGATATTTCAACAACTGAAATTTACACACACATCGACCGTTCGTATCTGTCGGAAGTTCATCGTCGGTTTCATCCTCGGGGCTGATCACGGAACAGGGTCGTATCCGCCTGGATGTAAGGGATGACATTTCCCGATACGCTTTATACCCAACCAACTACCTTTGAATATTCCATATTTGAGGATCGCCTGTGCTGCATACTCACTACAAGTTGGTTGAAACCGACAGCGGTTCGCACCGAGGAACGGAGAGATCGTCTTTTGATAAATACGAATCACTATGACGAACAGGCGGCGCATTATTTTTCTAAATTCTTGGATAACTGTGTAAGGATGATCTCAACGTCTTTTGAAATGGCATTCCAGTTCATTGTTTTCGAGGGTGGCTGATCACCACGTAGCCCAAGAAGAACTTGTTTGCCGCTTGCTTGAAGTCCCGCTTCTATTATAGAAAGTGTTGGCGAAAGCCTGAGAGCTTCTTTGATCCAGCGTTTTATTGTATTTCGCTTATTCGAGTGTTTCACAAATCGTTTTGGGACGATCAGTAGTATATGTAGCCCGGAATATGCTTGTTGTTCAAGCGTATCTTTAGTAACATACAATGCTGAAATCACCGAAGTCTGCCTTCCGGCTCGCGCAAGATTCTGCCGCTGGGTAAACAGCAGGTCGATATCTCGGCGAAGACAGATCGTTCTTAACATACAAAAAAAAAGAAAAGCATCACAGCCCCTTTCGAGACCGGATGCTTCCAATGAAAATTATCCTACGGTTCTGCTCTTACTTCTCAGAGCTAACCGTTAGACGCTTGCGGCCTTTTGCGCGACGTGCATTGAGCACACGACGACCGTTCTTTGTTGCCATACGAGCGCGAAAACCGTGTTTATTTGCACGTTTGCGGCGATGGGGTTGGTATGTACGCTTCATTCTGGTTCTCTTTCTTTATAAAATTTCGGGACGCTAATAACGCAACCGCCTCCCCGAAAGTTCAGCATATCAACATTTAGCTGAAAATCGAACTAATGAGTACACATATTTACCCAAAAACCACACTTTTAAAAAATAATTTAACTTTTTTTGGCAAAATGCTTGCATTTGAAAAAAAATGTGTTATATTTGTACTATAAAGTGGGAGAAAGTGGGGATGCTCGCTATTTAATAGGTAAGAAGTGGCTTAGAGTGAGGGGGCAAAGATACTCTATGCACGGCTTGTTGAGTGTTCCCACTCCTGCTTTTATTTACTCCAACCCCCTTGGGACATCAGCAGGAGCAGTGATGAATGTCATCGTTTAAAGGCAGTGATATCTATTCGGTTGACGCGAAGGGCAGGGTAAGTATTCCTTCGAAGATGCGCCGAAATATCTCAAGCGAAGCACGTTCGACCTTTGTGGTCACGCGCGGCTTAGAGAAGTGTCTCTACGGCTATCCGTTAGATGAATGGCAACGACTTGAAGGGAACATCAAGACGCTCAATCAAATGAGCGAGCAAGACCGGTTCTCGATGCGGATGCTCCTACAATATAGTGAAGAACTGGTGCTTGATAGCCAGTACCGTTTGCTGATACCCCAGACCCTTCTCGAATTTGCCGAAATTAAAAAAGAAGTCTATATCATCGGGGTCTTAGACCATGTCGAACTTTGGGATCCGGCAAACTTTAAGCGTTATATGGATTCTATGAAAAAGAGTTATGAGTCCGTCGCTGAATCTGTCTTAGGCTTGCGAGTACAAGAAGCCTAAGCCAGATGCATCGCCGTGTGTTGCAGGCTCATTGAAAACAGTAAAGATTCTACGGTAAATAATGTGGTGAATGAAGCTGACTATCATATTCCGGTACTTGCAGACGAGGCTGTCAACGGGTTAATAACTGACCCCGACGGTACTTATGTCGATGCGACGCTTGGCGGCGGAGGATATGCCGAACGCATCCTCAAACGCCCCGGATCGAGTAAGCTTTTTGCCTTTGATACTGACCCTGCGGCAATACTCTTTGCCACAGAGCGACTAACAGATTTCGCTGATCGACTAACGATCATTACTGAAAATTTTGCGACACTGCGCATTGCGCTTGCAAATCAGGATATTTGGGCTATCGATGGCATCGTTTATGATCTCGGCGTTTCAAGTCGTCAGCTTGATACCACCAGTATAGGGCTGAGCTACAGGTTCGAAAGCGAACTTGATATGCGCCTTGACAAACGTTTGACATTGACGGCAAAAGAAGTCATTGCAAACTATGACGAGCGCGATCTGGTAAAGATCTTTCGCGAATATGGTGAGGAGCCGCAAGCAAAACGAATTGCACGCCGCATCACCCAACGCAGAA
Organism: Kapaibacterium sp. (SeqCode); assembly: GCA_038229915.1. Classification (GTDB taxonomy): domain Bacteria; phylum Bacteroidota; class Ignavibacteria; order Palsa-1295; family Palsa-1295; genus JAFDZW01. The sequence goes on from JBBRNY010000001.1 coordinate 19,959, forward strand.
CAGCCGAAGCGATCACCACGACTACCCAACTTGCTGCTATTGTCGGCGAGGGTATTCGTGAGGACAAAAAAAATTCGACGCTGTCAAGAATTTTTCAGGCGATACGGATCGAAGTTAACGACGAACTTGCACAGTTGCGGAGTTCACTCGATCAGGCGATCGAAGTTGTCAAACCCGGCGGGAGGATCGTCGTGGTGAGTTATCACTCACTCGAAGACCGCATCGTTAAAGAGTTGTTCGTTCGCGAGGCGAAACCCAAGGCTGATGAAGGCTCTGCAATATCATTGAAGCAAAACATTGATTACACAAAAGCCAGACTGAAGCTCATTACACCGAAACCCGTTTCGGCTTCGATGGATGAATTGGTAAAGAATTTGCGAGCCCGAAGTGCAAAACTTCGGATCGCCGAGAGAATATAGTTATGACTGAGTTCGCATATACACCGCGCATCAAATCTGCCGCCGACCGTAGGGTTTTGGGCGGTTCTGTCGCATCAGCACGGCAGACTCAGACTCAGCCCAACACCTCTTTTGCAGAGCAACCAAGCCCTGCTGTAGTAACAAAGAAAAAAAATACTGAGACCATCGAGAAAGTTGTCGGGAGGATCCCGACACTATATGTTATTGTATTTGCGGCTATCGTCACTGGCTGTGCGGTACTGATTATCTGGAATACGCTTCAGGTCAATCGCTTGAATTACGAGAAGACTCAGCTTGCACAGACGATCGAGCAATCGAAACAACGCATCATTAAGCTCAAGGCACAAGAGATGCAGCTCTCGGCTCCGGATAGAATACGGCAAATTGCAAAATCAAAGTTTGGGATGATTGAATCCGACGGTGTGAACGAAATCATTATACCATCTCAATAGCGAGCACCCAGTGCCCCCATACGATAAGCCCCATATCGACCAACCTTCTTCTCGTCAAATAAATGGCGGCGGTGGCTATTCGTCTTTTTCTGAGAATCCTACTGCTCCCGGATTTATCCCTGCTTCAGGCAAAACCCCAAAAAAAATCGTTTGGCATCAGCGCTTGTTCGAGCGGTTTATGGCCGCACCTCAAGTGAAAGATCCGATGACGACCAACGGTCGGCTCTATCTTGTGCTTGCGATCTTTTTACTTGGTTTTTCTGCTGTGGTCTTCAAGCTTTTCAAAGTCCAGGTACTCAATCACGACGAATTTTCCGAACAAGCATCCAGCCAATATAAAATGCAGGTTGCATTACCGGCGCGTCGGGGTGTTATCTCTGATCGCAACGGTATTATTCTCGCCTCGAATGCATTCGTTGTAAAGTTTGCGTTCGATCCACAAGAGATCAAGAATAAAGCAGGAGTAGCAGCGAGTTTTGCGGCAGTATTTGGTAAACCAAAAGAATATTATTCTGCTATTCTCAATGATACTTCACGCCGATACATCGTCGTTGAAAAAGAAGTGCCACTTGAAATTGCATCGAAGCTTGACGGCATAAAAGAACACGGAGTTATCAGAGAAACAAACGAGCGCCGCAGTTATGCGTTCGGGGCAAGAGCTTCGCATATTCTTGGCTTCACCAGCAAAGACGGTCGAGGTCTTGCCGGGCTTGAAATGTTTGACGATAAAATACTTCGTGGCAAAGATGGCTATACAGTAATGCAGCGCGACGGTCGTGGCAGACCACGCCCTGACGTTGATTATGACCAAGTACCCGCAGCGAATGGTGATGATTTTACTCTCACGATCGATGAGAGCATTCAGGCTTCGACAGAAAATGCTCTGAGGGTAGGTGTAGAAAAAGCTGCGGCCGAAGCAGGGATCGCTATTGTGATGAACCCACAAACAGGCGAGATATTGGCGATGGCAAATATGCCGGACTATAATCCCAATGATTTCTTTTCGGCAACGAATGAAATGCTTCGCAACCGTGCGATCACCGATGCATTCGAGCCCGGATCAACAATGAAAGTCTTGACAGCGGCAATTGCACTCGACCTAAAGGTTTGGAAAGAAAATGAAAAGATCGACGCACACGGCGGCACATGGGTAGTCGATGGTGGAGCAACAATTCGCGACACCCATCCCTATGGTGTGCTGACATTTCGTCAGGCACTCGAAAAATCGAGCAATGTCTGTTTCGCACAGATCTCCGACCGGCTTGAGCGCAGAAGATTTTATAAGTATATGCGCGATTTTGGAATGAGCGTACTAACCGGTGTCGATCTCCCCGGTGAGATAAAAGGCAACCTTCACAAGCCAAGCAAGTGGAGCGGAAACTCTAAACGCTATCTCGCCTTCGGTTATGAAATGACAGCTACGCCTATCCAACTGGCGACTGCTTATGCAACGATCGCAAATTTTGGTGTGATGATGAAGCCATATTTGATAGCCAAACGCAAACAATCAAACGGCGAGGTGGTGGTGACACAACCGCAAGAAATACGCAGGGTTGTCTCAGAGGAAACAAGTAAACGACTCATCAACATTATGCAAGGAGTTGTTGATTCGGGCACTGCGACAATGTGTAAGATCAAAGGTGTAGCGATAGCCGGGAAAACCGGAACAGCTCAGCAATTAGTAAATGGACATTACTCGAAAGAACATTATACCTCGACGTTCATCGGATTCTTCCCTGCCGAGAAACCAGAGTATGAAATTTTAGTGATCTTGCGTTCGCCGCATAATGGCTATTATGGTGGCGCCGTCAGCGGACCGATCTTCCGCGAGATCGCAATGTCGATACTCGAACAAACCGGAAAACTCCCTCCTGATGCTCGTGCACCAGGCGCAGTACCAATACCGAGCATTGCCGATGAAGGTGGTGTAGTCGAGATCGAAGGGACGATCCTCAATACTCGCGAAAAAGATAATGCGATAGATCGTGATATGCCTGACGTTCGGGGGCTTCCGATGGATCTGGCAAAGCGTGTCCTGAGTAGTCAGGGCTTTACCGTTGCTTCCGGCAACGAAGTAGGCGTCGTCGAACGCGCAATAAAATTTGGTGGTGATTCTGTACGGTTAGTGATTCGCACAGCAACGGCAAAGGATGATTCGAAATCCGGACTTAGTTCGGACACTGAAACTCCTAATTTCTTAGGAATGCCGATGGCTCGGGCGATGAAATTCGCCGCAGCATCGAATGTTCGTGTCAAGTTTGTCGGCGACGGAAAAGTCGTGAGGCAAACACCTGATGCGGGCGCAACGATCGATGCGCAGAACCCAACAGTAACGCTCTTTGGTGATGAATAAGACGGATATTCACAAGCGTCGCAAATAGCGAAGTGAGTGAAAATCCTAAACTCTATGATCGCGCCAAAGTTATTTCGGATGTTTTTATGTGAACGCATCCGTTCAAAAGCCCCGTTCTTTGACAAATGAGATTCAGTGAGCTCACGCGGCAACGAGAGATCGGTGTCCTCGCCTTTACAGGCTTGCAGGATGCCGATCTCTCCGATCCGCAATACGATTCGAGATTAGTTACGACTAACTCTGCTTTTGTGGCGATCAAAGGTTTTCAGACCGATGGTCACCGCTTTATCCAAAACGTAATTTCACAAGGTGCGAAAACCATCATCCTCGAAGATGCGACTGCATTTTCAGAAGAGGATGCCGCTATCGCAGGCGTGACTCGCATTGTGGTCGCAAATGCTCGGAAAGCATTAGCGGTCATTAGTGAAGAGGCTTACGGCTCACCATCATCGAAACTTCGATTGATCGGAGTGACCGGCACCAACGGTAAAACCACGACGACGAATATCATTCGTCAATTTCTCGAACTTCGCGGTGAAAAAACAGGACTCATCGGGACACTGGGAAGTTTTATTGGCAATACTTTTTTAGGTGATACATTAACAACTCCCGAATCAAAAGATCTTTCGGCAATACTTGCCGAGATGCTGAGTCAAGGGGTTACGAGCTGCATTATGGAAGTTAGCTCTATTGCAGTCGAACTACAACGCGTTAGCGCATTAGATTTTGACATCGCTGTATTTACGAACCTGACCCAAGATCATCTTGATTTCCATAAAACGATGGAGCGTTATGCAGACGCAAAAAAACAATTTTTTAATTCATTAAAGTCAACAGCAGTTGCGATCACAAATAGTGAAGATTCATACGGCGCTTTAATGATCGAAGAGACCAACGCAAATTCTCATAGTTACGGGCTCGATGACGGCAGTCATTTCGGAAGTTCGGATATAGTCGCAAGTGATATAACCTATTCACTAAGTGGTACAAGCTTCACAGTAAAAAAACGATACTCCGAAGAAAAAGCGGAGATAAATACAAAGCTTGTGGGCGCATTTAACGTGCAGAATATGCTTGCGTCAATAGCAGCTCTCTATTTCGGGGTCGAAGGATGTTCTCTTTCTTCACTTGCAGAACTTTCTCAGAAGATCAACCCGGTTCGCGGACGCTTCGAGCAAATAGAATTATCAAACGGAAGTGTTGCTATCATTGATTATGCACATACACCCGATGCGCTTGAAAATGTACTAAATACGATTCGTGCTTTAAGCCCGACGGCAAAGATCACAACGGTATTCGGATGTGGCGGCGACCGTGATAAAACAAAACGACCGTTAATGGGTGCTATCGCCGAGCGATACTCAGATCATACGATCATCACGAATGATAATCCGAGAACGGAAAGCCCCGATGCTATTGCAAATGATATTCTCGAAGGACTTCGATCGCAAGAAGACAATGAAGTAATACTTGACCGTGAGACTGCTATCAAAACTGCATTAGTAAATGCAACCGCAGATGCTGTGATACTGATCGCCGGCAAGGGGCACGAAGATTATCAGATCGTCGGCAAAGAGAAGCATCATTTTGACGATAAAGAACAAGTGTTGAATTTTATCAGGAAACAAACTGACTAATCACCGTGAATTTTACGATCAGCGATATTCTTCGCGCGCCACATAAGCTCTCTATTGGTTTTGAGAAGCTCTTGCCAAAGAAAAGAATTAATGCCGTCTCGACCGACTCGCGTTCGGTTCGCGAAGGTGATCTCTTCATCGCGTTGCGTGGCGAAACATTTGATGGACATTCCTATATCAAACAAATTGCATCGCAAGGTGCCATTGGTGCTGTCGTCAGTGAACGGTGGTATAAGAAAAATGGAAAATCAGCACCTAAAAAATTGTGCCTGCTCGTTGTAAAAGATCCATTACAAACGTATGGCGATCTTGCAGCGATCTACAGAAAAAAGTATAGCATCCCGATCTTGCTTGTAGCAGGATCGAACGGCAAGACAACAACGAAAGATGTGACGAGCTATGTCTTCGGAGCGTCGTTCAACGTCTTAAAGACTGAAGCCAATTACAACAATCATGTTGGCTTGCCGAGGATGCTGTTTTTGCTCACACCAAAACACGACATTGCGATCTTAGAGATCGGGACGAATCATCCCGGCGAGATCGCCCGACTGACCGAGATCGCCGCTCCGACACATGGCATCATCACGAATATCGGCAGAGAGCATTTAGAATTTTTCAAAAATGTAGCGGGTGTTGCAAAAGAAGAACTCGCATTGTTTGACTATCTCAAGGAGCACGACGGCATTGCATATATTAATACCGATGATGAGTATCTTCGTCAATGGGCAAAAAAGTTTGGAGCTGAGGCGATCACTTTTGGCACAACAATACGAGCTCAGTACATTGCCCGAAATAAAGGCTTTACGAGTGACGGTAAATTAAGACTTTCTATAGAATCGCCAACCGACACACTCACTCTTGAGACGAATCTGATAGCTGAGTACGCACCAGTTGTTGCGGCATCAGTTACTGCGCTTGCAAAGTCATTTGGTATTTCCAATGCGAAGATCAAACAATATCTTGCAGAATACAAACCCCATTCGAAACGAATGGAGATGGTTAAACTTGCGAGTGGTGTCTTGGTCATCAATGATTGTTACAATGCAAATCCCGAATCGTTTGATGCGGCGCTGAACACGTTGAAGAAGCTCCCGATAAAAGGCAATAGATACGTCGTCGCAGGAGATATGTTCGAACTTGGTGATCGCTCCGATGCTGAGCATCGTGATCTGGGCAGGAGAATGGCAATGTATCGCTTTGATGGATACTACTTTGTCGGCGACGGAATGAAACTGGCGTATAAGCAAGTACAAAAGACACCAAAAAAGTTGAAGAGCAAACATTTTAATTCGAAAGAAGACATTGCAACTGCTCTTGCAAAGATTCTCAAAGAAGGAGATGTGATCCTTCTGAAGGGATCGCGCGGAATGAGAATGGAACAAGTACTCGAAGCATTACCGAACACACGATGAGTTTCGAAGTATGAATACGATGAAGTTCATACTTCATCATTCATATTTTATTTTTTCTTATGCTGTACTATTTATTTAATTGGATCAACCACCTGTTTGCGCCTCCGGGCGGTGAGCTTATCCGATTTATCACCTTCCGTTCGGCAATCGCAGCGCTCTCGGCACTCGCTATCAGTTTTTTTATCGGGCCGAAGATCATCGAGCGGCTCAGGAAGCTGCAGATCAGCGAACAAGGAAAAGTTGAAGCACCGAAGAGTCATCTCTCCAAAGCCGGTACCCCAACGATGGGCGGACTCATCATCCTCTTTGCCTGTCTCGGACCAACGTTACTTTGGGCAGACATTGGAAATTTGTATATCATCGTCGTCTTTGTTTCGATGGCGGTGCTCGGTGGTATCGGATTTCTTGATGACTACCTCAAAGTAGTCAAAAAGAAAAAGAAAGGGCTGATTGCCCGCTACAAACTGATGGGGCAAATTGGCGTAGGACTTTTTGTCGCGATTGCCATTATGCTTTCGCCTGGGCATTTTCCGGATATTACGACAGCAACGACCGTCCCATTCTTTAAGAATTTAGTGTTCGAGTTTGGACCGATACTGTACATTCCGTTCGTGATACTCGTTATTACCGCAACTTCGAATGCAGTAAATTTGACGGACGGACTCGATGGTCTTGCCGCAGGCACGGTGTCGATCGCCTTCATTGCTATTATGGCTCTCGCATACTTCACCGGTAATTTGCAACTCAGTGAGTACTTGAATATCCCCTATCTCAGAGGAGCCGGGGAGCTAACCGTTTTTTGTGCGGCGCTTATTGGTGCTTCACTTGGTTTTTTGTGGTTCAATGCAAATCCTGCACAAGTCTTTATGGGCGATACCGGCTCTCTTGCACTTGGTGGTGCACTTGGGGCAATAATGGTACTGATCAAAAAAGAATTTGTACTGCCAATCGTCGGTGGTATCTTTTTTGTTGAGTCGTTATCGGTCATCGGGCAAACACTGTATTTTAAGTACAGCCGAAAACGCTACGGCACCGGAAAAAGGATTTTTAAGATGGCTCCGCTCCATCATCATTTTGAATTAAGCGGCTGGGCTGAACAGAAGATCGTGATACGAGCATATATCGTTGCGATTCTGTTAGTAATTTTAATGCTCACGACCTTCAAGGTGAGATAAATGTAACGGAGAGCTTCTTTCTTGTAGCTATATACTCATGAGACACCTACAAAAAATCCTGATGGTATTACTGCTTGTTTCGATAAGCCTTCTCGAAGGTTGTATCCAACCAGTCTATCTACCAAACAAAGTAACGGCGCCACTTTTTCACGGTAATGAGAAATATTACATCAGCGCTTCCGGAGTTGAAAAGTCGGGTTTTACTGCAGCAATAGCATATTCGCCGGTCAAATCATTCTATATTGGTGCGGGTGGAAATATCACATCAAACGTGACTCCATACACAAGTGATTTTAGCACAAAATTTATTTATGGTGAGATAGGCGGTTATAGAGAGATTGACCCTGTAATGTCCTTAGAGTTTTGTGGTGGTTTCGGAGCCGGTGCTTCGGAAACATACGATAATAATACATCTGAAAATACGTATTATGATAGTTTGAATATTGCTCATACTGCCATTTATAAACAGTATGATCATTCACAAGTACGCTACACTCGCGAGCACCTGCAAGGAACACTCGGATTGCACTTTGATCTGAGCAATGAGAAAGATAACGGATGGAGAGATCTTTCTATCGAACTTGGTCTGAGCGCCAGACTTTCATTCTTGCAACTCTCGAGATATGATGTCGATCATCTTGATAGTAACAAAGTCATTACTTCATCTGACCAACGAACATTTTCATCGCAGATCTTTATTGAGCCTGCTTTTACATTACGATTTGGAGTCGAACATTACTCGATGGAATTACAAGTAGGTAGTTCAAAATTTCTTGGACAACAAAAATCCCTCCCTGCCGGAACCACCTTTATTTCGATAGGGCTCGTTTCACGATTTTAATTGAGGATTAATTATGCAACTTCGCGGCAAACGCTTTACGGTGCTCGGCGCCGGAAAGTCGGGTCTTGCCAGCGTGAGATTACTACTTCGCAAACGTGCAAAGGTTTTTCTATCTGATGTAGGCGCGAAAGAAACACATCTTGAGACTATCAAAGAACTCGATGAGCTTGGTGTAGCGTATGAGTTTGGCGAAAATACTCATCTTGCTCTCGAAGCAGATGCGATCATCGTCAGCCCGGGCGTACCACTTACGATTCCGATCCTTGAGCTTGCCAGAGCAAAACAAATACCGATCATCGGAGAGATCGAGCTTGCTTCCGATCTTGCCGAAGCCCCTATGGTTGCTATTACGGGCACGAACGGAAAAACGACCACGACCACTCTGACAGGAGAGATGTTCAAAGAGGCAGGATGGACGACAGTTGTCGCAGGAAATATCGGCACTGCTTTTGCTGATGTCGTCGAGCAAAACATTGGGGAAAAAGCCATCAATGTACTCGAAGTATCGAGTTTCCAACTTGATACGATAAAAGATTTTCGACCAAAGGTTGCAGCACTGCTCAATATCACGCCCGATCATCTCGATCGGTATAAAAATTACGAGGCATATATTCAATCGAAGTTTCGCATCACCGAGAATCAGCGCGGACACGACATTTTCGTCTATAATCACGACGATGAGGTCGTCAGAAGCTTTGCCGATTCATTGAGTATTCGAACGTATGGCTTTTCGCTTACCGAACATTTAAAGAATGGTGCGTTTGTTGACAATGGTGAGATGATCGTCCGTCTCGGAAGGGAGCGCGAAACCGTGATACCTATCGAAAAGATCGGTATTCCGGGTCCACATAACCTTATGAATGCAATGGCAGCAGTATTGATTGCGCGTAGCATGGGTGTTGAGTATGAGAGTATTCGCAAGACACTGGAAAGTTTTAAGGGCGTTGAACATCGCATCGAATTTGTCAGAGAGCTTGATGGTGTGAAGTATTATAATGACTCGAAAGCAACCAACGTCGATGCCGTGAAATATGCCCTGCAAAGTTTCAAAGAGCCGATCATTCTTATTGCCGGAGGAAAAGATAAAGGCAATGATTATACAATGATCAAAGAGCTTGTCAAAGAACACGTCAAAACGATCGTCACCGTTGGTGACGGTGCAGCGGCGCTTGAAAAATTCTTCAAGAATACTGTGCCACTTGAACCGGCAGGATATTCGATGGAAAAAGCTATTGAGCTTTCAAGAGGGCTTGCAGGGAAAGGTGATGTCGTCTTACTATCACCGGCTTGTGCAAGCTTTGATATGTTTGATAATTACGAACACCGCGGTAGAGTCTTTAAGGAGATCGTAACATCTCTGAAATAAGCGCTTTTTTGAAATAGCATTACGTTGTCATTTGTTAAATCCATAACCCCATGAAACCAAAAAAAACCGCAGACCTCAGTCTGTTCATTACGGTTACGGGGCTCCTGTTAGCATCGTTGGCATTTGTCTATACTGCCAGTGCATCGTTTAGCGTTGCAAAGTCAATGACGAGCGAAGGAATGTTGATCAAGCATGCAACAAAAGTCGTCCTTGCTATCGCGACGATGATATTCTTCACAAAAATAGATTATCACAAGTACCAACAGCATTCAAAATGGCTGATGCTACTTGGTATTATCTTCTTAGGGGCTGTGCTTGTGGTTGGTCATACCGAACTCGGCGCGAAACGTTGGCTCCCGCTTGGACCCTTCTCGTTTCAGCCATCGGAATTTGTCAAGATCGCTTTAGTACTTCATATCTCTGCATTGTGTGCTGCTAAAAGAGAATTCATTGGAGATTTTAAGAAGTCATTTGTGCCACTCTTGGTCTGGACAGGTATCGCCGCCGGACTCATAGCGAAGCAGCCGAATATGTCGAACGCATCGGTGTTAGTGCTTCTGTCTTTTGGAATTATGTTCATTGCTCAGATGCCGATCAAGTATATGCTCAGCACCGGGGCTATCGCCATTGTCGGAGGCGGCATCTATTTGATGACAGCCTGGTACCGAGTACAACGTATCCTTGCATTCCTTGGGCATGAGAACGAACATACTTCTCGAATATCATACCAAACAACGCAAGCACTGATCGCTCTCGGAAGTGGTGGCTTGACAGGGCTTGGGATCGGGCAATCGAGACAACGAGACTTTTATTTACCTGAGTCGTATGGTGATTTTATTTATTCTATCATCGGCGAAGAATACGGATTTATCGGAGCAACGTTCTTACTCTTGATCTTTGCATTCATTATTATTCGCGGAATACAAATAGCCAAGCACGCACCCGACCCGTTCGGGAGATATGTTGCTTCAGGCATTACATTAATGATTGGAATTAATACCCTCATCAATTCACTTGTTAATTCAGGATTGATGCCGGTGACCGGACTGCCGATGCCATTTGTCAGTTATGGAGGCACGAATATGATCTTTAGTGCTGCGGCCGTTGGGATTTTATTGAACATCTCGAAGTTTACAACGTCACTGCCCGATCCGAAAAAGATGACGGCATCGATTCGATACGCGTAAATTATGAGTACAATTGTCATAGCTTCCGGAGGCACCGGAGGGCATCTCTATCCGACGGTTGCTATAGCCGAAGCTATTCGTGCAATGCGGCCCGATATTCAAATTGTCTTTATTGGTACCAGCGACCGCATTGAGTCGCGCGAAGTACCGCGGCTTGGTTTTGATTTTTATCCGATCGAGATACAAGCTCCGAGAAAGTCGGTTCGACATTTGCTCCGCTTCCCGATCACCTTTTGGCAAGCGTACAGGCGTTCGCTCCGAATTCTTACCGAGCTTGATGCAAAGGCATTCTTAGGTGGAGGTGCTTATCTCAGTGTGCCGGTGGCATACGCAGCAAAGAAAAAAAATATTCCGATCGCGATTCTTGAGATCAACGCTGTGGTCGGTCGTGCAAACCGGATCATTGCTCCGAGAGCTGACAAATTATTTATCAGCTACCCTGAAGCAAAAAAACAATTTTCAAGTTCGCTCGCTGCCAAAACTCAAGTGATCGGGACACCAATTCGCGACTCACTTAAAGAACATATTTTACCGGCAACCGGACGAGACCACTTTGGCTTAGACCCCGATCGCAAGACGCTACTTGTTTTTGGCGGTTCGCTCGGGGCACGATCGCTCAATGAGGCAATGAGACTTTCGGCAAAGCATTTTCTTGATGCTGGGTTGAATGTGATCTGGCAGACCGGAGCAAGTACAAACATCGAAGAACTTCAACAAGCTTTTCCCGAGACGACAAGAATTTGTATTCGGCAGTATATCAGCGAAATGCCTGAGGCTTATGCCGCAAGCGACTTAGTGGTCGCCCGTGCCGGCGCTTCAACGCTTGCCGAACTTTCGACACTTGGCAAAGCCGCTATCTTAGTACCCTATCCATTGGCAGCGATGAACCATCAAGAAAAGAACGCAAATTCGTTTCGTGATCGGGGTGCGGCAAGAGTTATTCTTGATAGCAATATTGTCTCCTCGCTTCAAAACGAAGTGCTTACATTAATGGCTGATGACACGAAACGAAACGACCTTGCTAAAAAAATGCTGGTTGATGAGAACATTACTGCCAGAAATGTTGTAGCAAAGTATCTGATAGAGCAATTTGATTCGAACAATCGCGAATAAGAGTGGAAACGCAAAAAGTTTTTAAATATAATTTTACGTTCTTGTACCAGTCGATGGTTGTCTATGCCACGACACTGGCGCTCTATCTTGTGGTTCGTGGGATGATGCATAATGATTTTTCAAAAGTATTATACGACCCCGTTGTCTATCTCCTGTGCATCATCATCTTGGTTTCCGCACTTGCGGTGATCTATAATATCGTGATGCACCGTCGGATCGAGGTTGGCGGTAATGTATTGCGGCTCAAGAGTGCCCTTCGCGAACTGCTTATTGATCGTAAATCAATAAGGAGCGTTCGTGTGAGCATCGAACAACGTAAAGGATTTATTGCAAAAGCACGAGTCATCACGATCTTCACGAATGACCGTCGCAGACCGATCCGCATTCGTCACTATAATTTTGAACGTAGCGAAGAATTGTATCAGGCTATCAAACATTGGGCAGGTGATGCATTGCTTGTTCGCAAAACTCGATTGCGCAACCCACGATCACCCCGTTCGTAATGCAGCATATTCACTTCGTTGGCATTGGTGGCGCAGGGATGAGCGGTCTTGCAGAGATCGCGCTGGCTCGTGGAAGCAAAGTCTCTGGCAGTGATATTCAAGACTCAGCGAAATTACGTGAGTTAAAAAAACTGGGCGCCGAGATTCATATCGGTCATCGAAAAACTAACATCAGCCCAAAAGTTGATCTTGTCGTTTTTACTTCTGCTGTAAAATCTTCGAACAATCCCGAACTCGAAGAAGCCGAACGATTGAATATTCGCACGGTTCGTCGGGCAGAGTTTCTTGGTGAGCTAACATCGGGGATGCAAACCATTGCCGTAGCCGGTACGCATGGCAAGACGACAACCACTTCGATGATCGCCCATATTATGCTTGAAGCCGGGCTTGACCCAATGGTGTCGGTCGGCGCAAGTGTGTTCGAGCTTGGCGGCAAAAATGCGCATTCGGGTACAGGCTCTCTTGCAGTGGTAGAAGCCGATGAATATGACAGAAGTTTTTTATCGCTCAAACCATATATCGCTGTTGTAACAACGCTCGAAGCGGAGCATCTCGATATATATAGCGATCTATCCGATCTTCAGAATACGTTTGTCGAATTCGTGTGCAACGGTTCGGAGCAAACAGGAATTGCAATCGTTAATATCGACGAGCCTGCTATTAGAGCTATACTCAGTCGTTTTAATAAACGTATCGTCACCTTTGGCATTCGCTCGGATGAAGCGAAATACCGTGCAATAGAAATTGAGCTTGACGGTCTGAATAGTTTTTCGACTATCACCCGAGGCACCGAGCCTATTGGCACTCTTGCGCTTACTATTCCGGGTGAGTATAATATTATGAATGCTCTTGCGGCGATCGCAACAGCCGAGTCGATGGCTATTCCGTTCGAGATCGCGGCAAAAGCACTTTCTACATTTCAGGGTGCCGAACGACGTGCCCAAGTAATAGGTGAGGTTAATGGTGTGCTCGTAATTGATGACTATGCTCACCATCCGACCGAGATCGAAGCTACGCTTACCGCTCTGAAGAATGGCTATCCGGGCAGACGAATACTCGCGGCATTTCAACCACATACTTTTACGCGAACAAGAGATTTTGCAAAAGATTTTGGTGCTGTCTTTGCCCGATTGGCAGATGCCGTCTATCTAACCGAAGTCTATCCGGCTCGTGAGCAGGCAATTGCAGGTGTCACGAGCAAATTGATCTTTACTGCAGCAACGACAGAAGGGCTGAAGAGTATCCGTCTTGTTGCAGAACTTAATGAACTCCCTACAATGATTGCCGGTGATGTTATCAAAGGCGATATTGTTATCACATTCGGTGCCGGTTCGATTACCGAACAAGCTCCGAAGATCCTGCAGGCAATACGCCAACGCTCGAACGGCTCGAAAACACTTAAACACAAGCCGAACAAAGTAACTGCTTAACTGTAATGTCACAAAAAAAGTATATAACGATCGGATTCGACGCCAGCCGCGAACCGCTCGATGAATTGTTTTGGGTCGAAGCCGAAGTTGATGGCTCATGGACAACGATCACCACCTGCGACCGTCTGCGCTCTCGACGTGAGATCGTCGAGCATGTCAGTGCGCTTGATTCTGCATTGATCGGAGTTGATTTCGCTTGTAGTTTTCCGATAGGGTTTTTGGAATACGTTGCATCCCAAAAGGTCGCAACGACCCACCGAGAACTCAGCAAAAAGATCAGACAAGACCTCAAGAAAAATACCGATGACGGTATCCGTGTTTGGATCGATCTGATGGCGGCATATCGCGAATCGAATGTCGAAACTTCTGATGAAACGCGGGCAAGAATTTTCCGCGGCAATCAGCGCCCCGACAACCGTCGCCGCCCTGAAATACCGATCGTCGAGCGTCGCACCTTGGTCGAGCGTTTCCGTCGTATCGAGCGCATCCTTCGTCGCCAACAGCCCGAAGCACTGACAACGACACTGGGCATTCGCTACAATAAATTGACGGCACGGTATGAATACACCGAGTCGAATGCACGCGGACGTGCCGCGATCATTGGTATTGCACTGCTCGAACAACTTCGCGAAGTAAAACCCGAGATCGCCATTTGGCCGTTCGATAAACCCGCAGCCCTGACGGTTGCCGAAGTTTTTCCGAAAATGTTCGATGAGAAAATGCGACTCAGCAATGACGCCCTTCGCGAATATTTTGATAGCGAAGAAGATAATGCACTTCATATCCCCAAAGAAGTTCGCGAGCAGGTGTATGCTCATCCGAAAGCACGCGAGGCCGTGTTTGCATTACTTGGGATATTGAGTGCCGAGCGCCGCGAAGACAAAACTCTTCGCCCGATCAGAGACTATCGTGATGGTTTTTATGAAAACCCTGAAATACAACTCGAAGGCTGGGCGTATGGGGTCGGCTATAAAGAATTTCGACCGGATCCTAAAAAAATTGTGATCGCCGAACCGACGACAGAAACTGTTTCGGTAACGGAAATTGCCGAGCCGGCTATTGCTTCAACTCCGCAGGAGTAAGGTGTGGATCATCTTCGCAACTTGAGAGAAAAACTTACCGGTACTATCCGCGAGGATGTACCTCTTGCGCCGTTTACGACATTTCGTATCGGCGGCAACGCAAAGATCTATGTCGAGCCTACCACCGCTGAAGATGTGATCACCATTGAGCAATATGTTGCCGAGCACCAGGTCCCGCTATTTATTATTGGTAACGGATCAAACGTCCTGATCAGTGACAGTGGCTTCGATGGCATTGTAATGAATTTGGAGACAGGGTTCAATACTCTTGCCTGTGATGAACAAATTGTTACGGTCGGTTCGGGTGTACGAATGGCCACATTTGTTGATTTTGTTATTCGCAATAAATTGCGAGGAGTTGAAATGCTTGCCGGCATCCCCGCCACTATCGGCGGTGCTGTTTGGATGAATGCCGGTTGTTATGGCGGCGAAACAAGCGATCATCTTCTTGATGTTTCTATTATCCGTGATCGTGCTCTGGTGAAATTAACAAAAGAGCAGTGTGGTTTTCGTTATCGCCATACTGGTTTTCTAAAAGATGATGTTGTCCTTTCAGCACGGTTTGCGTTTGAGATCGGCGACCCAGTCGAGCTTCGTGAAATTAAATTGAAGCATCTCAAACATCGTAATGATGTACAGCCCGTAAATCTACCCAACTGCGGTTCGGTATTCAAGAATCCGAAGCCGAGATTTAGCGCAGAGTTGATCGAACAAGTCGGTTTGAAAGGTACTCGAATCGGCGGTGCGCAGATCAGCCCTAAGCACGCAAATTTTATTGTAAATATTGATCATGCATCGGCAAGTGACATTATCGCATTAATGAATCTTGCCAGAAAAAAAGTTTTTGATGAGCATCAAATCGTACTCGAACCTGAAGTACAACTCATCGGCTTTGTTAGTGACCCCATCGTGAAGCTCCCGAACTGAATCTCGTTTTCAAAGACAAGGTAATTGAGCGGATGTATGTACTTCAGAAAGAAGCAACGTGCAACTGCATATCAAACGACCAGGAAAGGATCATCACGAAGCATCGCCGAGAGGCTATGCTCCGCTTGATGAAGTACGTCCTATCGAAGAACTCCTCGAAGAGTCGTTTCATAGTGATGGTGATCTCCTGGACACTGAAAGATCAAGCTGGAAGACATCGCGCTTGATCCCAAGAATGTTATTCGTTGGCGCAATACTCTTGCTATTGGGTATTGTGTTTTTTGCGCGTGAGTTTCAATCTGGCGAGCCGTTGCAATCAGTGCGTGTCGAGGGCAATCACGAGTTAATGACCAGCGAAGTACTCTCGCTTGCTTCGATCGACAGATCACACAAGTTCTACGACATCGATCTCAAAGGCATCGAACAGCGTGTGGCAAAGCACGGGCTTGTTCGTCAGGTCAGCATTCGCCGCGAAACGCACCCAAACACTATCGTTATTCATATTGATGAGCGCACTCCGATCGCGATGATCCGCTCGGCAAGTGGCGATCCTATTCTCGTTGATAATGATTTTCGTTTTTTCTTGCCAAAAAAACTTTCGGGTTTGCTTGACCCAAATAAATTACTGGCTGTGCCGGTACTAACGGGTATTACCGAAAAAGATACCGTTGCAATATTAGAAATGTCGCACATCGTCCATGAGATCACCACGACGGGTGATAGTTCGCTGCGCGAAGCCATCGGCGAATTGCGCCGCGCGCCGACCGGGGCATATGTGATCTATACTTCATTTTCGATGACACCGATCTTCATCGGCTCGCCGAGCGATGTTCGGTTTATGACAACCATCGAGCGCGACAGCAAGACATCGCAAAGCGCAAATGAACAGCGTCTGTTCGATCATCAGATCCAACTTCTGGCAAAACTATGGAAGCAACAGTTGCGCAATGAAATTTGGTCACGTTCAACACTCTATGTAGATGCCCGTTTCAATGGACAAATCATTGTCCATCGCAAGGAGCACTCTGCAACAGCTACCATTGCGATCGATAGCGCAAAGCGCCCGATCGCCTCGGCAGATCAGACATCCGGAGTTTACACTACAACCGCAGGACAATAATGCAATACAACGAACACTATCATCCATCAAAACCGTCGCCGATGTCATCGGCGCCAATGATCGGCGTGCCGGCAATGCTCGAACCGAGTAGGATCATTGTTGGTCTCGATATCGGCACCACCAAAGTGTGCGCTATCGTTGCCGCGGTCTCTCTGAACGAGCCACATTCGATGACCATCCTTGGTGTCGGCACAGTTGCCGCCGATGGGCTGTCACGCGGAGTTGTGACGAACATTGATAAAACTGTTCGCTCGATAGAGCGTGCTGTTGCCGAAGCCGAGGCACAGTCGGGCGTAAAGATTCGCGAAGTGGTTGTTGGTATTGCGGGCGATCACATCCAATCATTCCAATCACGCGGTGTAGTGACGATCTCGAATCAAGATCGTCAGATCCGCCCCGAAGATATAGGGCGTTTGCTCGAAGACGTGAAGCGTATTCATCTGCCAAGCGACAGAAAGATCTTGCACGTGATCGCACAAGAGTTTATTGTTGACGGACAAGACGGATTTTACGAAGAACCTGTCGGAGTCTCGGGCGTTCGTCTCGAGGCTACTGTTCACGTGATCAATGGCTTGGTTACTGCGGTGCAAAATATTTATAATTGCGTCGAGCGCGCGGGTTTGCGCGTTCACGACATTGTACTCGAACCACTTGCATCAAGTTATTCGGTTCTTGATGAAAAGGAAAAAGAAGCAGGCGTTGCACTCGTTGATATTGGTGGCGGCACAACTGATATTGCCGTCTTTGAAGAAAAAACTATTCGACATACGGCAGTGATCGGTATTGCCGGGCAAAAAGTGACTGAAGATATTCGCCGTGGCTTACAAATTCTTGGCGATCAGGCTGAGCGTCTCAAACGCGAATACGGTTGCGCTGTAGTGTCGCATATCGTTCGCGATGAGATCATTCAGCTTCCGGGTCTTGCCGGTCGTAAGCCGCGCCAGATACCACGTTCGCTCCTTGCACGTATTATCCAACCGCGTATGGAAGAAATGCTCGAGTTCTCGTATAACGAGATCAAGCGTTCAGGTTTTGCGAGAAATCTTGGCGCCGGTGTCGTTCTGACTGGCGGAGGTTCGATGATCAATAGCACTCGCGAACTTGCCGAAGCTATTTTTAATATGGATGTCAAGATCGGAATGCCGATGAGTTTCGGCGCCGGGCTTGTCAAAGAGATCGAATCGCCGGTCTATGCCACTGCGGTCGGGCTGGTGTTGTATGCGTTCAAGAATTGCTCCCCAAGCTCATTGCCATCGTTCGTTGAAGAAGAACGCTCGAGCAATCAGCACGAAGAAGAATACATCGAAGATGAAGAGTCGCGCGAGAAACCGAACGTCATTGAAAAAATGAAACGTTGGTTTGAACATTTATAATAATTTTTATACACGTTAGTATTTGTTGGAGGATAGAACAATGATCGAACTCGATAGCAAAGAAGATTACGGCGCCAGAATAAAAGTCATCGGTATCGGCGGCGGCGGATCAAATGCCGTCAACGCGATGATCGACCGCGGACTCATCGGCGTAGAGTTTTGTGTGCTCAACACAGACATCCAAGCCTTGCAAGCTTCAGCGGCATCGCTGAAATTGCAGATCGGCAAACACCTCACTCGTGGGCTCGGTGCAGGTGCAAACCCTGACATTGGTCGTCGCGCTGTCGATGAAGATCACGAAGAAATTTCGCGATTGATCGGCAATAGTGATATGGTCTTTGTCACTGCAGGTATGGGCGGCGGCACTGGTACCGGTGGCGCAGCACGCGTCGCGCAGATCGCCAAAGAGTGTGGTGCGCTTGTCGTAGGTATTGTCACTAAGCCATTTCTTTTTGAAGGGAAGCGTCGTTTTCAACAAGCCGAAGACGGCATTCAAGAACTTCGCAAAAATGTTGATACGCTGATCGTTATTCCAAATCAAAAGTTGTTGGCACTTGTCGCTGAAAGCACTTCGCTACTTGACGGATTTGAAATAGCAAATCAAGTCTTATACAATGCTACTCGTGGCATTAGCGAACTCATTACTCGTCACGGACATATCAACGTCGATTTTGCAGATGTTCGTACAGTAATGACCGATATGGGTGATGCCATTATGGGTGCCGGAGTTGCAAGCGGTGCGCACCGGTCGGCAATTGCTGCTGAGAATGCGATCAGTTCTCCATTACTCGAAGGTGTTTCGATCCAGGGTGCACAAGGTGTCTTGGTAAATATCACTGGCGGGCGCTCGATGACACTGCTCGAAGTCAGTGAAGCAACGCAGATCATTCACGATGCAGCGGGCGACGACGCAAATATTATCTTCGGCGCTGTGCTCGATGAAACGATGGACGAAGAGATCATGGTCACCGTGATCGCAACAGGATTTAATAACAAACCGACATTCACCGGGTTTGCAATTCAAGATAAAAATACTGTTCCATTCATCCCTGCCGAAGAAGCTCTCGGAGCAAAGCAAAAGCCATCGGTCGTGAGAATGACTCAGCCTATCAGTGCTGATGAATATGAAGCTCGAAAGAAGATCATCGCTTCATCCCCACATCAGCATGAGCAGCACGAAGAGATGATCGCTGATGCGCAGCCGAAAGTTGAGCGTATGTCCAGAGGTACACTCGGCGAACGTGAAGAAAGCCCGAATGCTTTTGACCGTCTATCGGCAGGGGCGTTCCGTGCTTCGTCGATCAGATTGACACCTCAGAATGAAACATCACACGTCCCAAGCGGACCGCGTGACCTGAAAGAATATGATACACCGGCGTATTTGCGTCGTGGTATTAATATCCCGACCATCGAAGAGCAAGAGGTCTCCGTCGAGCAAGAGCAGCCAGTATTTGAAGATAGCTATACTGCCGCACCTGTTCGCGAGCGCGACGACCGCCCGACGTTCTTAAGAAAAATTATGGATTGATCACATCACTACAATACGATGATACAACATTCAATGACATCTACCACATTTGATATCGAAGGATACAAAGTGGTAAAAACATTTGGTATGGTGCGTGGCATCATTGTGCGGTCACGTTCGGTGATCGGCAATATTGGCGCCGCATTTCAGATGTTCGTCGGCGGTAACATTAGCATCTATACCAAGCTGTGCGAGGAAGCACGCGAGCATTCATTTCAGTTGCTTCTCGAACACGCTGACTCGATGGGCGCGAATGCGATTATCGGCGTTCGCTATGATGCAACCGAGATCGCCGCAGGAGTGAGCGAGGTTCTTTGTTACGGAACTGCCGTGATGGTAGAAAAGAAATAATCTTGAGTCTTAACCATAAAAAAAGCCTTGCTCTTTCTGAGCAAGGCTTTTTTATTTATACAAATGTAATACTTATTGGCGAATCACCAAAACATTAAATCTCTCGCCGTTCGGGATATTGGTTGCTTGATCTTCGAGAAATATTTCCCAACGATTTGCTGCGCCATTCCATTGGACACCGTAACCGAGTCCGTCAAACACACCACCACCAAGATTTTTCTTGAGCGGTGCCGCTACTGATTGATGAGTGACAAGCACAATATCGCTCTGGAGCATTCCGGGATAATTTAAGAATGTCACCCACGGGGAATTTGCGATAATATTTGCGGCTCCGACTGTATGAACATAGGCGGTTTTAGAATTACCACCAACTTTAATAAAGCCATTATCAATATACAAAGATGTTCCGCTGGTACTGTTACCACTGTATCCGGCTTTCACACCGACACCGGTTGCGCTCTCGCCATAAACTCCTGCTGCCGAAGTACCTGTCGAGCTGAGGCCATGAACACCGTAACCGTTACTGAGTGTAGATAGTCCTTGCACACCATCCCCTGCGCTTGATGTCCCGGCGACGCCGATCGCTACATCAGTTGTTCCAAAGACACCAATTCCTGTTGAAACAGTTGGGTTTGGTCCGCTATTGCCGACAAGCCCATACACGCCGATATTTCCACTCGACCCGTACACACCTTTGCCGTTGTTATCGCTGCTAAAACCCCAAACACCATTGACTCCGGTACCTTTTATACCGACACTGCCATTTGTATTAGTAATAGACATTGATGGGCTTGGCGAGTTATCACTTTGTACAAAAGGCAAAGAAATGGTGACATTCGTTGGCTCCCATGAATTATTAGCGGCATTCCAAATAAGTGCTTGCGTGTTTTGTGGCACGTTCGCACTGACATTAAAATTTCTGATCTTCGCAACATTCGGATTTGGATAACTACCGATCAAGTCACCATTTGCTGGTCCCGTCGGTGGCAGCTCTATCGGGATTACTCCTGGAGCAATTTTGAAAAGCGTTACCGAACTATCAGTGATCTTTTGAGTACCTATTGATCCATCGGTGACACTAAGAGTTGCCACGGGGCCGTTTGCATTGAGAACTGTAATACTTCCATCGGTATTTTGGACGCCCTGTACACCGCTTGCACCAGCACCACCGCTCGAGCTGATCGTGATCTTTTTTGTTGCGACATCTTTATTGATGGTCGTCGACCCACCACCCACGAGCACTACATCGCCAAGAAGTGCATTCAAACTTGAGACCCCAGCAGTACCACCACCGCCACCGACAACACTGCCAGCCACATCGGCATAAGAAGCGCGAAGTGCGTACGGAGCCGATACTAATGCCGTTCGTGGGCTGAGTTCTGTGCCGCCATCGACACTCACTCCGAGAAAATATGCACGATCAAATGCTACGGTCACAGGAATTTCTGTCACTGAACCAATGATCGCATTGAATATGCCTTTAACAACTGGCACTGTTTGAACTTCAGTGAAGATCGCCACAGCACCCGAAGCACTTTCATAGAGCTTAAGAGTTAGTTGATGATTCCCGTTCGGGATCAAATTCCCTGACGCATCGCTCAGAACACCCTGATAACTTATCGTGCGTGGGATCTGTGCAAAAGCTGTTGCCGATGACAACGACAAGAGTATGAGAAAACAAAATGTAGCAACGTGTTTCATATCTTTACAATTTAAATTTTCACCACAATTCGATAGGTAAGATGCGAGCAAGAGTAATCCAATCGAAGCTACCCGTTTTTACTTTCGGATCTCTTCGGTTGAGCTACGGACAAGACGCCTTACCACAAGGCAAAAACACCTTATTCTTTAAACGACTGATCAAATCAGTTTGTGACAGGAATCTTTAAAAAAGAAAGGCGGACTTAGAGTCCGCCTTTTGATACAACTGATGAT
Source organism: Kapaibacterium sp. (SeqCode) (assembly GCA_038229915.1). Lineage (GTDB taxonomy): Bacteria > Bacteroidota > Ignavibacteria > Palsa-1295 > Palsa-1295 > JAFDZW01. Next base: position 42,163 of record JBBRNY010000001.1, read on the forward strand.
ATCCTCTTACTTTTTGAGGTTCTCATCCTTCCCGAGGTCCCACTGCATAATATATCTGCCGCGTTGGTCGTACCAATGGCCGTGGTCTTCCGGTGCGCCGGGTCCGGTGGATGGGGCACTCGATCGACTCAGGAGTTGAAGATTTGAAATTTCGGTTGATGCATCATAGATCGTACGTTGAAGGATCAGTCCAAGATCGCGAGCAAAGAAACGAACAACATAACTGCCGTCGCTCTTGGTATTGTCGATATACTTGACTGCAACAACATCATGAATAACCTCCTGATGTCCGGGTAGGTAATAATCTGTATATCTTCCGACAACCGTTGCTTCGATCTGATCCGATTTATCGGCAAACCATTTCGAGCCAACAGAAAGATCACCTTGTAATGCTATGGTCCCTTGGTCAGAGCCCGTCTCGGAGAGAATGCATTGTTGAATTCCTGCATTGGAAGAACCAACTTTGTAGTAGTAGAGCACCGAATTATTAGTACCCGTGTCCTTTTTTATAAGCTTTGCATAACTGTCATACGCCACACCGACAATGATCTGATAGGTTGTGGTATCTGTGACAGTTGTCGTGCCTTCGGAATAGACATACTGGGTGCCGTTGACCGTAGGGAAAAAATACTGGTCGGCAGGTGCATTTGCCGGAAGGCTTGGGCTTGTCGGGGCGTTACAAGAAGCAAGGAATATTCCAAGGAAAAGAAAAACCAGATTTTTTTTCATACTAATTCCTCCTCAAAAATTCACACTGCTATTTAGTTAGTCCTACACAAGCAATGCTTTAAAAGTGGAAATAAATCCCGGTTGAGATCTCCACGTTTAAGTTTGCTTTGTCATCGGTCACCCCAGGCGCAACACCTGTTCCGGCATTAAAGCTACTGCTGGTAATAATATCTTGGTATTGTGTTGCCACGTTGCTATTGATCCTCGAACCACGGAGCCCGAGCAAGACACCAACATCACCCGTTACATCATATCGAACGCCAAGCTCAGAGCTGATGATCGGGCCGAGGGTCGAAGCAGCAAGCCCGACATTTGCCGCGAAGGTAAGTCTTGAGCTGATCGGTTTGCGATACTCAATAAGACCACCGCCCCAGACAGTCTGTTCGTGAACGAGATCACTAACGATCTGATATTGCAATAGCGGAGCATTTGGATCAACAAACGTGGTGCTCAATTTTTTCTGCGTGACGTTTGCAGTGCCGAACGATGCGCCAATCCAAAACTCCGGAGTGAGTTGATACTTCAAACTAATATCCGAGTTGGTAATGATCGGCATCGAAGTGTTGGTAGCAGCGGTATTCGGAAATTGTTTTCCGATACCTTCGTGTATTGCGAAATCAAAACGCTCGAGGAATCTCGGTGAATGTGTTTGCATCACGCCGCCGATACTTGGGTGTTCGCGCTGAGGGGCATTCGGATCGCGAATAAAACTAGCACTGGCTATTAGTGGTAATGCTTGCGGTATCTGAGTCAAACGCTGACGATCAATGAGCACCGGAAGAAGATCGACCGACAGATCCGAGCCGTTTGCTAATTGAGGTGTCTCTTGTATTAGGGGCGCTCCGATTGACTGGCGGTTAATATTTACTTCGCGACCACGTTTCTGCGAGTTCAAAATTTCCGAATTTCGGGCAACGATATTTGTGCTTGATGGTGTAGCCGTCTGTTGTCCGACATTCTCAGAAAGAGATTGTTTGATTTGTGAATCTGGGATAGTAGAAAGTTGTGAAGAATTATTTCCGCTCCATAATAAATAACCGGAGCTAAGCCCTATTAACAGGGCGGCGACCGCAACCGCACTCATTCTCCAAACACTTGAAGCAAGTATCCCTGTGCTTGTTGCAACACTTGTCGCGACCGGAACAGCTGAAACGACCGGCGACATCGCGCCGATAGCAGCCCATAATTTTTGTTCGGCTGAATATGGCACAACGATCGCACTGCGATCGGCGCTGATAATTGCCGACTGCTTCATATAGCTACGTAAGATCTCGCGACGTTCGGGCGAAACCGAAAGTCGGTGCAGCAATTCCGCTTCCTGATCGCCGGAAAGACTTCCGTCGAGGAATTGTTGAAGCGACTCTGAAATATTTTCCATTCCCATCTCTATTGTTGATCCCTATAAAATTGTTATTGTTCGTCTCGATAATATGGCTCTAATATTTTGCGAAGTTCTTCGCGAGCCCGATATATTCTACTTTTGACTGCGGCGATCGTCAGTTTCATAACCTCGGAAATTTCCTGATAGCTCAACCCCTGATATTCGAAGAGCACAAACGGCTCGCGATTTTCTGGCGGTACTTGCTCGAGCGCAGCCTGTATTCTGGCTGCCCAATCTTCTCCCATTTCCGGATTACTCGAACTGAGACTGATATAATTATCAATGCTATCATGATCTTTACGATCGCGAATTCTATTGAGGCAAAGATTGTGAGCGATCGTAAATATCCAACCGGAAATACTTTTTTCTTCGGTGAATTGATAGGCTCGCTGCCACACTCTGATAAACACTTCTTGAAATAGATCTTCAGCTTCTTGAGCATTGCCGAGCATTCTTAGGCAATAGGCATAGACCCTCTGGCGGTAGCGAAGGTACAGCTCGGTAAATGCCTCACGCTTTCCTTCTCGGAATGCGCGAAGCAACGCAATCTCATAAGACTGATCCTGTTCGTTCGGACCTATCCCAGAGCGTCTTTCCACTGTTTGTAAAGCTGGTGCCACCGCGATTCGATAGCTTAGTGAATTTTAGGGTACTTCCCTATAATAAAGCAACACCATAGGAGAGTCAAAGTTGCAAGACCAAAAGCACTTATTTACACCTAATACGGTAACTCACTTAATATCAATGATTAACCGTTGATATTTATCGCCGCCCTCACAAAGCCGTCTGCATCTGCAATAAGCTTCTTGGCTTCTTGTGGGCTTACTGATCTTTTCTGCATTACGATAGCGCTCTTGACGTGATTGCCGCTGGTCTTTAATAACTCGGCTGCTTTCTCGTACTCAACTCCTGTTGCTAACATAATTATACGTTTTGCCCGCTCGCTGAGTTTCTGATTGGTGAGTTGGAGATCGACCATCATATTTTCATACACTTTTCCGAGACGAACCATCGTCGTGGTCGTGATCATTGTTACGATCATTTTTTGTGCTAATGCTGATTTCATTCTTGTCGAACCCATCAATACTTCGGGACCAACGACAGGACAGATCGCTTCGAATAAATAACTCGTATCAAGACTTTCGCGTGGGTTAGTCGTGATTAGGACAGCCGCGGAACCCAATTCCGACGCCTTCTTCAGAGCTCCTATCACAAATGGTGTGCGTTTGCTGGCGGCTATACCAATGACCATATCTTTATCACTACACCGTTGCAATGCAATTTCGAGCCCACCTTTTTCGCTGTTATCTTCAGCGCCTTCTTGCGAACGAAACACTGCATCTTTTCCGCCGGCAATAATAGCTTGTATCTGGGCAGGGCTTGTCCCAAAAGTCGGCGGACACTCCGCCGCATCGATCACACCCATTCTGCCACTGGTGCCGGCACCAACGTAAAATAATCTTCCGCCATTCGAAAGAAGAGAAACAAGTTTGTTCACTACTTTTTCGATCTGCGGTATCTCCAGTTTCACCACCTGCGCAACTTTGGCATCTTCATCATTGATGAGCTTCAAGATTTCGCCCGTGCTCATCGTATCCAAGTTCATAGAACTTGGATTGCGTTGCTCAGTTGCAAGGTTTGAGACTTCCGTAAATAGCTCTGTCATATACTATAAATAAAATTGTTTTTATTGATATTAATTTCCACGTGGAACTATCGTAAAGACCCCACGAGAATTGAAATATCCGTTGGTGATACTCCGGGAAGTCTCGAAGCCTGTCCGATGGTTTCCGGTTTCACTTTTTCCAGCACTTCCCTTGCTTCGGTGCTCAGTGCTTTCAAGACCTTGAACGACAAGCCGATAGGTATCTTTTTGCTTTCATGCTCGCGAAGTTTTTCTATCTGATTCTTATGCTGTTTGATGTAGCCTTCATATTTGATCTCAGTATTCGCAAGTAATAATAGCTCCTCATTACAAGATAATAAAAGCTCTTTACCACTTTCATACTGCTCGAGCAGGTCTTTGATAGACGTACCTGTGGTAACGATATAACTCTTGATGGTCTGTTTGAGAGCCGGATCAGATGGTGTTGCGATCTTCTCCTTCTCAGACCATGCGATCAACTTATCTAATAGCTCTTGCTTCCTGAGTACTCTATCATGGGCTGATTGATCGATCAAGCCAAATTCGAAAGCTTTCTTTGAGAGTCTCAGATCAGCATTATCCTGCCTTAAGATAAGACGATGCTCGGCGCTCGAAGTAAAGAGACGATACGGCTCTTCCTGTATTTTATTTATAAGATCATCAATAAGCACCCCAATATAGCCTTCGTCGCGAGATATAGTAAATTCGGGCATCCCTTTTATTTTTGCCGCGGCGTTCACACCTGCTACTATACCTTGGGCTCCAGCCTCTTCATAACCCGAAGTACCGTTTATCTGCCCTGCAAAATAAAGGTTTTGAACATGCTTCGATTCAAGCGTATGAAAAAGCTGGTAAGCAGGAAAATAATCATACTCCACTGCATAGCCCGGGCGAATCATCACCACATTCTCAAGACCTGGCACTGTTTTTAATGCCACTAATTGGATATCAGCTGGAAGACTTGTCGAAAAGCCGTTCACGTAAACGACATCGCCGTCAGCTTCTTCGGGTTCGAGAAAGAGGTGGTGTTGGGTCTTATCCGGGAAGCGAGTTACCTTATCCTCTATAGATGGGCAGTATCTTGGCCCCTTACCGTGAATAACGCCAGTAAACATCGGCGACTCGGCAAAACCTTTAGCTAGCTCGGAGTGCGTTACTTCCGACGTGTAGGTAATGTAGCAATGTATCTTATTCTTAATTTCGATATCCGATCGAGAAGAAAATGGGATGATCTCGTCATCACCTTGCTGTATCTCAAGATTTTCGGTATTGATGCTCTTCAAAGATATTCTTGGCGGAGTTCCGGTCTTCAATCTATAACTAACAAGGGACAATGCTCCATCGGGTTCTGTTCGCAATGAAGTTGGTTCTTCCCCAAACCGTCCACCAATTGTCTGGTTCAATCCGGTGTGCATTACCCCATTAAGAAATGTGCCTGCGCATATAATAACAGCCTTTGCAGTGAGTTTAGTACCATCCGAGAGTACTACACCCTTCACTTGTCCACCAATTATCCATATTTTATGCACGTTGGCACTGACAATCATATCAGGATCAAGTTCACGAAGTTTGCGCTGAGCAATGATCGGGTACTGACTTCTTGAGACTTGGGCACGGGGCGACCAGATAGCAGGACCTTTGGATTTGTTGAGCATTCGAAAATGAAGCATTGCTTCATCAGCGATCTCACCCATTAATCCACCGAGCGCGTCGATCTCTCGCACGACCTGTCCTTTTGCTGTCCCACCGATAGCGGGATTACAGGAAAGCTCCCCTACTTTATCGGCGTGCAAAGACAATAGCCGAACCTTCAGCCCCATCCGATGGGCTGCCGATGCCGCTTCGATGCCGGCATGACCGCCACCAACTACGATAATATCTGCGAATGGCTGTTCCACGTGGAACGGTTGTTTAATTTAATGAAAAATACGAATAATAAATGTCTTTATGTGCTATAAATATGGAAATAGTTTATTTTCCTATGCACATTTTACTAAAAATATAGTTTAAGTTATCTTCGGCTATGTTATATCCTAACAATGAAGCTATTTTATCAGCTGAAGAGCGAATGTCTTCGGCAACAATAGATATTTCATTGTTTTTCATTAAGTTAGCAAGCTGTTGCTTCGTGGCTTCAATGATCATGGACTCCGATCTCGATACGGAATACCCGGTTCTTGCTGAATCTATTAAGGAGATCATTGATGCAATGCTCGCGATCAAGCTCGGCAGTCCTTCGCCCGTCTGTGCCGATAAGAACATCCCTTTTCGAAAACTATCGACATCGCATTTATTATGTACGACAATCTCGCCTTGCAAGGCTTGCACAGCGCGGCTTTCAGGGTCAGTTACTCGCAATATGACATCGGCACGCTCGGCGATGTTCGTCCCCAGGGCGATGCCCTTTGTTTCGATCAGATCGTTTGCCTCGCGAAGTCCGGCAGTATCGATCAGCTTTACCTTAAACCCTTCGAGCATCACGAAGGCTTCCACATAATCCCGGGTCGTACCCGGTGTTTCGCTAACGATGCTTCGTTCGTATCTCAGCAACGCATTGAAAAGACTACTCTTACCAACATTCGGTGGGCCGGTTAGCGCGAGCGAATAATAGCCTTTATTTATTTGCTCATTGATAGCTTTATGCTCAAGTTCATCTAATTTGGCGAGGATCGTCTTTACTTGTACCTCGAAACCGAAAATTTCGACGTTATCGGACTCGCCAAAATCTATTTGTGCATTGACTTGAGCGAGCAACGAAATAATATCATCATAGACAGCACGGAGGTGATCAAATTTTTCTGCCAATACACGCTCGACCGATCGGAGTGATCCTTCACTTGATGCATCGAGGCGCATCAAGGTTCGTTCGAGTTCTTCAAGCGTTTGTTTGCCGTTCATAAATGCGCGGCGCGAAAACTCACCATGCTCTGCAAGCCTTGCCCCATATAGCCGGAGCTGATTTCCGAGCATCTCCATAATCACTGGGGAGCCATGCGTATGGAACTCTACAATGTCTTCGCCACTATATGAACGGGGCGCGCGCCAAACGGTTACAACCACATCATCAATATGATTGCCGCTCGAATCGCAAACATTGGTATAGAAAGAATCACCGCCAAGGGCAGTGAATATCTTTTCAGGCGTGTCAATACATTTTCCGGCAATACGAATAGCATCCGCACCCGCGAGGCGAAGCGTAGCCAGTGCGCTCGAGCCAAGCGGCGTCGAGAGCGCGTAGATTGTATCGTGTAAAATTAACAGTGACATTAGAGCAACCTAAAAACAGAAAGTTCTCTGTTTGGGTGTCATCCAAACAGAGAACTTTAAAACTGCATTACTCGAAAATTAAAGAACCACGAGTTACTATAACTTATTTTTTCTTCTTTGGTGGAAGTGGTTTCTTCCCTGCCATTGTGTCTTGACGTTGTTTACGAGCGTTCTTTTCCATATCCTGCATCCTTGACATAAAACCTTTCTTGCCTTGTGCTTGCATTTTTAATGCTTCAAGATCAAGCGGCGGAAGGAATTGCTTGTTATAGACTTGCTGTGCAATACCAAAAATATTGAACATAAAGTAATAGAGCGCAACACCTGACGGCAAATTATTGAACAAGAACGTAAAGAAGATCGGCATAATATATGCCATTGTTTTTTGGCGTGGGTCGGTCGTTTGGAATGCGGATTGCACGACCATCGTAATACCCATCAATAGTGTCAAGCCGGAAAGCTGATCGCCAATGATCGGTATATGGGTTCCTAACTTAAAGAGTGCATCGGGCACCGAAAGATCGTTGATCCAACTAACGAACGGAGCCTGACGAAGTTCGATCACATTGCGAAGCACTGCATAGAGCGCAAACAAGATCGGCATTTGCAAGATCATCGGCAAGCAGCCGCCGGCGGGGTTTACGCCGTAAGTTCGATACATCTTGAAGGTTTCTTCTTGCTGTTTTTTCTGATCGTCTTTATACTTTTCCCGGACTTCGGTCATCAATGGCTGCAACGCTTGCATCTTGCGCATCGCCTGCATTTGGCTGCGAGTGAATGGCATCGTTACGAGTTTGATCATGATCGAGAAGACGATGATCACTAATCCCCAATTCGAAATAAAACCGTGGAGCCACATAAAAAATGGGAACAGCACGTAGATGCTGATCGGGCGTACTAATAAACGCCATCCGAAATCCATAACGCCATCAAGTGCCGGTGCAATGGAAGTCAAGCGTTCATACTCTAACGGACCGAGATAATATTCTACTGAAAGTACTTCTTTACCCGGCGAAGCGATCGGCAGCGAAACATTCATCACATAATGCTCGATCCTTCCGCCATCAGGAGCGGGGAAAGAATTGCCGGTGATCTCCGAGCTCACAGGGCGCGGGGTTTCGGGTATCATCGCCGCGAGAAAATACTGTGTACGTGCTGCGACGTATTCGACATCACCATTAAATGCTTTATGAACTACCTCGCCATTCTTGCTGGCATCAACTTCTTCCGAACCTACTTTTGAAACCGAGAAAGCACGTGCTACCTGTGACTCGCCATCAGTATGTGCTTCATTATATGGTATTGGATTATCAACTGAAAGAGCATAACGATAGCCGCCGACTTTATTTTGCAAGCCATTGAGATGATACTCAATACGCATTGCATATTTATCAGAGTATATATGAATGATCTTTTCGATCGAAGCCCCTGAGTCTATCTTCGCAACCATTCTGATCGTCAGTGAATCATGGTAACCGAGAGTCTTCTGAGAGTTATCATCAATGGTAAACGGCAGATCTTTGGTTGATACTTTTCTGCCATCGGTTGCGACAAAAACAAGATTCACGTCACCCGATTTGACTGTTTTGTCAACCATCTCCAGTGGCGTGCGTTGAAATGTCTTATAATTTTTCAGTACCCAACTAATGATGTTTCCGCCGTGAGAAGAGATAACAGCACTTACCAACGGGGTTTCGATAAATTTCGAACTTGCCGCCGTTGTGGTATCACTCGGAAATAACGCTGAGCGCATTTCCTGTGGGGCAATAGGTTTGGCAACCGTCGCAGGGCCGGTTGAGTCGGTTTTTGGGATAAAACTGTCTGTGACAACAGGTTTAGCAGGAGGTGGGACGCGTTTCGGTTGGCTGAAGATCATCCAAGAGAAAAACACCAGGGCGATCATCGCAATGCCGATCGTAGTCGTACGTGTAGAATTCATTCGCAGTCAGTGAGAGTCGTAACTCTGAAAATTAAGCCCGTTAAAACGCGCTATCGAAGTGGTTCGTTCAGGCTATGAAACACTGTCTTGGTGCTTCTTTTGCCGTAACTTTGCAGTTTCTACTATAATACACGTATGATGTTTCCTATCTGGATACAATCGATCATCCTCGGATTGGTCGAGGGGCTTACCGAATTCATCCCTGTTTCTTCTACTGGGCATTTGATCATCTTCGATCATTTGCTCAATTTCCAGAATGCACTCTCATCAGCTAACCAAGCCGAGCTTTTCGAGGTGGTGATACAACTTGGGGCAATACTCGCTATTGGTTTTCTCTATCGTGCGCGTCTCTGGAAAGCACTCAGCGCCACAGAGACCGCTTCGGCGCCAGGGCGTTTGCGTTTACATTTGATCGTGGCGTTCTTGCCCGCAGCGATCTTCGGGCTTCTGTTTCATTCAAAGATCAAAGAATTTTTATTTTCGCCGACCACTGTTGCCATCAGCCTTATCGTCGGTGGTATCATTATGATCGTGATCGAAAAAATGATGAGTGGCAAAAAGCATTCGACCGATACCAACACAATGACGATCAAGGATGCGCTGATCGTCGGGTTTTCGCAAGTGCTGTCGCTTATTCCGGGCGTGTCACGTTCGGGCGCAACAATAATGGGTGGTTATGCAGGCGGTATGAGTCGAGAATCAGCAACCGAGTTCAGCTTTTTGCTCAGTTTCCCTGTCATGATCGCCGCCAGCGGATATGAACTAATAAAATATCGTGATCTCTTAACCAAAGATATGCTCAGCATACTTGCAATAGGTTTCGTAGCAGCATTCTTCTCGGCACTGGTCGTTGTGCGCTGGCTCATTGGTTATGTCCGAAAGCACAGTTTTGTTGGGTTTGGGGTGTATAGGATTATTGTTGGTGTGTTAATTCTATTGTTTCTAATAGGGTAACTTCAGCCCTGCCCCACCGTCTCTCCGTATTTTTGCATATTGTACATCGAAACCCTATGACTATTAAGACGATCGTGTTTGTGTTTGTGCTGGCTATTGCCTTTGGCGCAGTGTTTTATAATACTCGCCGATTGCTCGATTTCCTGCGTATCGGCAAGTGGACCAACCGCTTCGATAATCTGGTCGAGCGCTTCCGTCGCACATTGGTCATAGCCATCGGGCAGACGAAGATCTTCCGCGATCCCGTTGCCGGACCGGTTCACGCCTTTATTTTTTGGGGCTTCATCGTCTTGCTCGCCGCTGTGATCGAGTCTATCGGCGAAGGGCTGATGGGTCGGTTTTCGCTGTCGTTTTTGGGTGGTGCGTATTCTATTATTACGGTTTCGCAAGATATTTTTGTCTTGCTGATAGTTGCCTCGGTCGTTGTTGCATGGTGGAGACGGACTGTTTCGAAAGTCAAACGCTTACAAGGTGATAAGCACGAGAAGCTTGATGCACAGGTCGTGCTCTATACTATTGGCTTGATCGTCGTGTCATTAACGATGACAAATGCTGCTCGTATCGCAACTGGTGGTATCTACCCGAACGAAGTTCGCCCCCTTGCCTCAGGGATAGCGAGTTTACTTTGCAGTTGTTCAAGAACCGCGACAATGGGTGAAGTATTTTGGTGGGTGCATATTATTAGTGTGCTCGGCTTTATGAATTATCTGCCATACTCGAAGCACTTACACGTGATGACGAGCATCCCAAATGTATTTCTCTCCGATCTCAAACGCAAAAATTACCTCAAGCCGATCAACTTCGAAGATGAATCGCTCGCCCAATATGGTGTGAAGGATGTCGAAGATATGAGCTGGAAGCAGTTGTTCGATGGCGACACGTGTACACATTGCGGAAGATGTACTTCGGTCTGCCCGGCAAACTCGACCGGAAAAATTCTTGATCCAAAATGGATCATCATCGCGACACGTGAGCGCATGCTTGACAAAGCACCGTATCTCGTTGCCGAACAGAAATTTGGTTTTGATTCGTGGGAATCAGGGATGCAATCGGCATGGTCGGGCGGAAGTTATGCCGGCACGTCCGCAAATTTGCCACCTGCAACAGAAGTAAAACATTCAGAACCAACAGCACTGCTCGGCGCAAAACCGAGAATGAGTAAAGAAAACGTCGAGCAAAAGCAATTCATCGGCGACTATATCCCTGCCGAAATGCTCTGGCAATGCACAACGTGTCAGGCCTGTATGCAAGAGTGCCCTGTGATGATCGAGCACGTTGATGTCATCGTTGATCTACGCCGAAATCTGGTGATGATGGAAGCAAACTTCCCGCCTGAGCTACAGCCGGCATTCAGCTCGATGGAAAATAATTTTTCGCCATGGGCATTCAGTCCAAGCGAACGTGCCGACTGGGCAGAAGGTCTCGGCATCGAAACAATGGCAAGCTACACCGCAACAACTCCTGAGCCGAAAGAAGATCTGGTGCTTTTCTGGGTTGGTTGTGCAGGTTCGTTCGATGCTCGTGCGAAAAGTATTTCTCGTGCATTTGCGGAGTTAATGCAGATAGCCGGTATCAACTTTAAGATTCTCGGCACCGAAGAAAAATGCACCGGCGACCCGGCGCGTCGTATGGGCAACGAGTATCTTGCACAGACACTGATCAAAGATAATATCGAGACGCTCAATCGCTATAACATCAAAAAAGTAGTTACGACGTGTCCGCATTGTTTTAATGCGATCAAAAACGAGTGGGGCGATTTCGGGGGCAACTATGAAGTCGTTCATCATACTGAGTATGTCGCAGAGCTTCTCGAAAAAGGCAATCTTGTTGTCACCGGCGATCTCAAAGAACGCGTGACCTATCATGACTCTTGCTATCTCGGGCGCTCGAATGATATTTATGATGCCCCTCGCGCGGTGCTCGAAAATATTCCGGGTCTGGAGATCATCGAGATGGATCGCAATAAATCGCGCGGTATGTGTTGCGGTGCAGGCGGCGGACAAATGTGGATGGAAGAAACGCAAGGTAAGCGCGTCAATATCGACCGCACCGAAGAAGCGCTCGCAACCGAAGCCACAACGATCGCCTCAGCTTGCCCATTTTGTATGACCATGATGACCGACGGCGTAAAAACAAAAGACCAAGCCGACCACGTTCACGTCAAAGATATTGCGGAGATATTGTTGGAGGTGGTGAGGTAGAGGATGGAGTGCTCTGCTTTCGGCACCGAATTGCTGAAGCTACATAAACACAACACTATTATATGAGCAATTACTACCAACACAAACTATCTGCCGGTGAGCATAATGTTGTTGTTGCAATTTCGGATACGGAGTGTGGCAAGTTATTTGCCAATGATACTCGGAGTGATATTGGATCCGAAGCCGAGAAAATGAAATTTGCCAATAGTATAAATGGTCTTGTTGTTCAATTCATACGACTCGATCATGATGAGACAACCGGTTCGGATATGATCGTTATGGAGCGGCTTTACCCAATGGATTTCAGAAGTATTGAAGTCGAGAAACGCGAGTTGATTTTTGAGGTGTTTGAATATGAGCTGGCGCAACTCCATAGCGCGGGTTTCGCTCATCACGACCTCAAGCGCCCACACTCGGAAAAAGGTGAACCATACGATAATATTTTTCTGACTCAGACAGGTATTCGCCTCATTGATGTCGGCATTTCAGTCTTGCGATCACAAGTAGGGAACAAACTCTTTGATCGATATTTTGAAGAAGAGATGAAAGAACTTACCGAGTTCAAAAAGTATTTTATAGAACGATAGTAATCCCCGATCTATTATATATTTCCTATGACTAAATCTACCGCCAATAAAAACACGGCGCACTGAGGCGAGTATCGAAGATTTCTAAACACGTTTCTCGACCCACAACGTCGGGCTGATTGTTTTGCGGTTGCAAAGATGATGGAAGAGGTCACGAAAACCAAAGATGTGGGACACGAGCATTGTTGGTGCTCAAAGAACTGATACAATACAGGATCTCCTACTTATCGAAAATGTACAAACAATAATATTGGCATCCATTTAGACCAATATTCATTCCTCCTCAACGAATAAGCAATTCCAAAGAACAACTGAATGAATCACTCTGGGTTTACTCGGAGTATATCACTTGTGTGATAATAATTATCGCACAACATTCATTCTTTATCCTCGGAATTACTAATATGAAAACTTTGATACGATTTCTCTTTTGTGCCACGCTCTTTTATGCCGTCAGTAGCCGGGCACAATGGCATAGTACCCCATCCGGAACGACAGAAACATTTTACGGATCTGCATTTGCCGACACCAACACTGCCTACCTTGCAGGTTGGGATATCAATGGGGCATCGATCTATAAAACAACCGATGGTGGTGAGAGCTTCTCAAGCTCTTGGCATGATGAAACCGGATTTTTTATCTTCGGTGTCCATGCTACCGATCCGCACAGTGTGATTGTCTCGGGATACGACCCTACTTGCGGTTGTGCATTGTTATTACAAACCTATGACGACGGAATAACTTGGACTAACAGCACATTCTCTTCTTCATTTGGCTTTTATTCGATCGAACAAACAGACCCTACAACATTTCTTGCCGCTGGTTACAACGGGAAAATTCTCAAAACCGTAAACTCCGGTAAATTCTGGAGCGAGGCAACCACTGGTACTGACACATTGATCTTTCGTTTTATGAGTTTCGGGGATGTAAAAACGGGATACGCCCTTGCCGGAACTTTGCCTACTCTTTTTGATAAGATCTTTAAGACGACCGATGGTGGATCAACATGGGCACTACAAAAAGATTTTGCTTCTACACGCAGTCTCGGCGATATCAAATTCATCGATGCCCAGACGGGATTTTATGTCGGCTCGGATGGACAAGACGCCATTTATAAAACAACCAATGGCGGAAGCAGTTGGAAACGCGTGTATCATGGCACCGAATCAACAAGCGTAATGATCGGTATTCGTTTTCAAAACGCCATGGTCGGTTACGCCGCTAACCAAGGTGGCCGAGTACTAAAAACGACTGATGGCGGAGATCATTGGGTAAGTTCATCCTTCAACGACGGAGTACAATTTGGTACGCTTGCGGTCTCAACAAATGGCAAAGTTCTTGCCGCAGGGGTCGATGGAGCCACCTATACAAATTCACTTTCTGCTTCGGTATTCATACCAAAGACCGCAGACAAAGACTATTTCGTGAGAATCGATGCAAATAAACTATTGGTAGTCGACGATAACGAAGATCAGATCACCGAGATCATCATTCATGATATTTTGGGCAGAGAATTAATTCGTAAAAATATGACAGACTCACACGAAATCTCCCTAGCATCGCTTCACAGCGGCACATATTTTTGGAATACGCTTCATAATGGACAAGAGTACTCCCACGGTAAAGTGATAGTTGAGTAAGCATTCCCCACTTTCTCAATCTATTGCATTCAAAAAATCATCGCGTCTCTTCTTATCAATGGTATTGTGAGAGAGACGCGATTTGTTATACTCGCGCCGGATGTAACGAAGCATTAGTATATTCGTAGTGACAACTATGAATATTATGAACGACAAAAAAGCATTTACCGAAGAAGAGCTCCGCCAACGTTTGACACCGACGCAGTTTCATGTTACCCAAGAAAAGGGCACAGAACGGGCGTTTACTGGCGAGTATTACGATACAAATACCCCTGGGATCTATAATTGCATCGTCTGCGATACACCGCTGTTTGCCTCGGAGACGAAATTCGATTCCGGTTGCGGCTGGCCCAGTTTTTATCAACCTACAAAAGATGTCGTAGTCACTGAGCATGTTGATCGTTCATTCGGAATGATCCGAAAAGAGATCGACTGTGCAACCTGTGGCGCACACTTGGGGCACGTCTTCGATGACGGACCACCGCCGACAAATCTCAGATATTGTATCAACTCTGCATCGTTACAATTTAAACCGACCCAATCGTGATCTATCGTTCGAAGAATAGAGCACTGCTCCAAAAAAAGGAAGCTACGCCCACACCCAAAGCAGTCGAGGCACCCGAACTTGGTTTCGGCAATCGCCCGAGTGTGCGAGGCCAGAGACTGGTCAATCAAAATGGGGCGTTCAATATTACTCGTATTGGCGAAGAAAAGAATCTTCTCAATAATGCATTCCATCAGATTCTTTCGATGGAGTGGGGCAGATTTTTTGGAATGATCTTAATTGGATTTTTAGTCACCAATATTATTTTCGCCTTTATCTATATTAACTTAGGGGTTGAGAATTTACAAGGAATGATCGGCACATCATTTCTCGATCAGATCAGCGAAGCATTTTTCTTTAGTACACAAACGCTGACAACACTGGGTTATGGGCGCATCAGCCCCGTAGGTTTTTCAACAAGTTTTGTGGCTTCGATCGAATCAATGCTTGGCTTGCTCGCTTTTGCGATGGCAACAGGTTTGCTCTACGGACGCTTCTCGCACCCGGAAGCAAATATTCTTTATAGCAAGAATGCTCTGTTCGCGCCGTATCACGATGGTGTAGGCCTAATGGTCAGGATGGCAAACGGCAGACGCAACCAATTGATCGAGCTTGAAGCACTGGTTACTCTTGCCAGAAATGAGATCATTGATGGAGTAAACAAACGGAAGTTTTATGTGCTACCGCTTGAGCTTACAAAAGTATCAGTGTTAGCATCAAGTTGGACGCTGGTGCATCCGGTCATCGAAGGCAGCCCATTCTTCGGAATGACATTCGATGAGATCAACGAAAGTGATGGAGAAATACTCGTGCAAATAAAGGCCTACGACGAAACGTACTCGCAAAATGTCTATTCACGTAGCTCGTTTATGGATGATGAAATTATCGTCGGCGGAAAATTTATCTCGGCAGTATCAGTTGATGAGCAAGGGCACTCGGTGCTCGATCTGAGGATGATCAGCGATTACGAAATCGTCGAAGTGCCGATAGCACGTAGCGCTTAGGCCATCAACAACACCTGATCTACCAGCGCTTTGATGCCAATGAAGACCTCGTTGAGCGGAGCTTCGTCGTACATATATGCCGGTGTGGTGACGATCTTATGTGCCGCATCAATATGAATTTCACTTGGCTTGGTTTCGAAATGAATGTGCCCCATTTTGCGAAGCTCCTCCGCTTCGGGTCCGTCGGCTCCGAGGGTGAGTTCGAGCTTCTCGCCTTTGAGTGCAAGCCCAACTAATGCCGGCGCGATACACACAGCACCGATCGGCATTCCATTGCGATAGGTTTGTTTTATTGCTTGTTCGAGTTCGCGATAAAGAATTTTTCCGCCGGCGCCTTCGGTTGCAAACGTGCAAAGATTTTTTGCCACGCCGAAACCACCTGGCATAATCAGAGTATCATAATGCAGATCGGATAGTTCGGAAAGCGGTTTGATCTTGCCCCGAGCGATGCGAGCTGATTCGACAAGAATGTTGCGCGTTTCGCCGACAGCTTTGTTGGAGTAGTGGTTCATTACTGATAATTGTGGCGCATCGGGCGCAAAGATCTCCACCATGACAGGGTGCTGACTCAATGCCCATAAGACACCAACTGATTCGCGGATCTCGGCACCATCTAAATACCCACAACCTGAAAGGATAACGGCAACTGTTTTCATTTTTTCTTTTTTGACAAATCTGATACAGCACTAAACTTTGTATATCATATAGTAAGTTTCTGATAAAACAATGAAATCAACAAGAATAAGACCAATAGCGATTGCCATCGTCCTTCTTATCAGCACGACGATCGGCTGTACTCGCGCCAAGACTGAAACCATCATCGGCGACACGACGCGCACCAAACAACATTTTAGCGACGACGATCTTCGTAAACGCCTCACCAAAGAGCAATACGAAGTGACCCAACACAAAGGCACCGAAGCATCGTATTCGGGAAAGTATTGGGACAATCACGAAGAAGGAATATACTCGTGCATCGTCTGTGGCACCAAACTGTTCGATTCGAAAACAAAGTTCGAATCAGGCACCGGCTGGCCAAGCTTTTTCAAACCGATCTCCACTTCAGCAACAAAGAACATTTCCGATAACGGCTACAACATGACGCGCACCGAAGTAACCTGTGCTACGTGCGGCTCGCATCTGGGTCACGTCTTCGATGACGGACCGCAGCCAACCGGCTTGAGATATTGTATGAACTCCGCTTCGCTGGATTTTAAGAAGCGATAATTACAGAATGATTTCTTGGGAGAAACAACTGTTGTAACTTCTTATTTTTAATTTCAAACAAATATGCGCTTGTCTGGCAGATCATAGGATTTGCCAGACAAGCGCATTGAGAATTCTATCACGCTGTTCCGAGTACGTAATTCGAGAACCATTCGGTGACGAATTAAAAGAAACTCTCCGAATAATAACTCGTTATCATTGCATTCAAACCTATATATTATGACCCCATCACAAGAGCAATTTTTACAGAAGCTGATCGAGACGCCGGGCGTTTCGAACTATGAAGAGAATGTACAATCGTTATGGCGAGATGCTGTAAAGCCTTATACCGATAGCATTGAAATTACACCACACGGAAATAATATCTCGACCCTGAAGGGCACTGATGATATTTCGGTGATGATCGTCGGTCATGCCGATGAGATCGGCTTGATCGTCAGATATATTAATGGCGATGGTTTTATTTATGTCTCACGAGTCGGCGGAGTTGATCCTGCGATCTTGCCATCGCACCGCGTCAGAATTTTTTCGTCAAAAACCGGTGGTTTTGTCACTGGTGTCGTGGGCCGCACGGCTCCGCATCAAACAAAAGATGACGGCGGGGCAAAGAAGATTACCTACTCTGATGTATGGATAGATATCGGCGCCACGAATAAAGAAGAAGCCGAAAAATATGTCAACATCGGCGATGTTGTTATTTATGGCGAAGGCTACGAAAGATTAATTGATACTCGCGCTACGGCTCGTTGTTTTGATAATCGAATCGGAATTTATATCGTCGCCGAAGTAATGAAAAATCTTCACGCACGAAAAAGCGAATTGAAAGCAACCGTGTATGGAGTCAGCTCCATTCAAGAAGAGACTGGGGTTTGGGGTGCAGGGCAAGCTGGCTATCATTTGAACCCGACACTTGCGGTCGCACTTGATGTCACACCTTCGACCGACTCGCCGGGAATTTCGAAAGAACTCTGGGGGCAAGTTGATGTCTCGAAGGGCGCTGTTATTTCAAGGGGTATTAGAAACAATCGGAAGATCAGTGATCTGATGACCAAGACTGCCGTTGATAAAAAAATACCGTATCAGATCGAAATTGATAACGGTCACACCTCAACCGACGCCGACCCGATAAGCCAAGCACGGTCTGGCATTCCAATTACAGTGCTCAGCCCAGCAACACGCTACCTACATTCATCGGTCGAGGTTCTCGACTTGAATGATATAGATCATTGCGTAAACCTCTTGACGGAATTTATTCTATCGCTCAAAGGTGGGATGGATTTTAGGAATTAAAAAACTCCTGAGCATCACGATATACATCAGAGGATTCCTCACTTCGCTAAAGCTTCGTTGGGAATGACAACGATGACAAAAAAAGTCCGCCTCTCGGCGGACTTTTTTTTACTCTTTGATCAGATAAATTTTATTGTTCTCCACCTTATAATGCATCGGAACGGCGGTGATCTTCGGATAGGTTTCTCGAAGCCGTTCGGCCTCGCTGACAGCAAATTCAATGGCGTCGCCTATTTCCCACTTCGGAGCAGATTCTTCGAAATGCTGAGTCGCTCGCTCCCGAGTCCAGCCGGCACTTTCGACAAGTCCATTGATAAATAATTCTTTTCGATCATTCAAATGTACCATACCACAATTATTATGCCCGATAATTGCGATGTGTTGGATCGCTCCGATCGAAAGAGCATACGATACTTTGAATTCACTATAGCGAAGATTAGCTCCGCCACTTCGAATGATATAGGAGAAGTTATCAGGGATTCGCAAATGTTTGCGGTTATCCATACACATCCCTATCAAAAGCTTTGCTTGAGTATAGGTGTCGAAGGGGATTTCGAGGTCGTGATATTTCAATAACAACCCGATGGGGGTCTCACGATATTTTTCAGGAATATCGTTCTCGCTTGTTATTTCTATTAGTCTATCCATAGTGATTATTTTGCGATATGAATATTAAAATTTGCTGAGCCGACAGCGCCCCAAAGACGGAGCCACATCGGAAGATACATTTCCATTGCACGCGCTCCGGTAATGTCGCCAAGGTCAAGGATATTCTTCCATCCGAACCAGTTGGCAAGAATGTCACGAACGGTTGCTTTTGCATCAGCATCATTGCCGCAAAGAAAGATATCATGGTCACCAGCTACGAGTGACGGATTGACCATCGCGTTACAATTTACAGTATTCAATGACTTCACAAACTTGACATCGGGAAATTCACGTTGAAGCTGCTCGCCAAGTGAATCAGTATTACAAACAAACAGCGATGGCGGCATCCCTTTCGAAAAATCGAGGGGATTTGAAATATCAATAACAACTTTGCCATTGATATTTTCTGCGCCTGCCGATTTCATAGCTTCAAGTGCACCGAAGCCATTGGTACAATTAAAGATGATAGTCCCGAATGAAGCCGCATCGGCAAAAGTACCTGTGCTAGCTTTCGCGCCATTGGCTTCAGCCCATGTTGCAGCCTTCTCGTTGGTCGTGGTACGAGAACCCATCATCACACTATGACCGAGGTTGATCAGCTTCGTGCCGATCGTCGCACCAACCATGCCGGTTCCGAATACAGCGATGTTCATTAGAATAGTCCTTCGTTAATATAAAAGTAATTTTTGAATTGCAGATGCAATATTTTCAACTGTTGGGATAGTGACATTCATCAATCCAACATTATACGGAATGGGAATATCAATAGTTGCCAACCGTTCGACAGGAGCATCGAGATAGTCGAAAGCCTCTTGCGAAATTGTCGCACAGATCTCTGAGGCAAAATTCGCAGTCCAGTTATCTTCGCACAGCACGATAACCCGATTTGTTTTCTTTACCGATTCAAGCACGGCATCTTTATCCCAAGGGATGATTGTCCGTAGATCAATGATCTCGACCGAAGCACCGGTGGCATCAGCGGCTTCGAGAGCTCGGCTCACCATTGCACCCCAAGTGATGATGGTCACATCGCTGCCTTCACGAGCTGTCCGAGCTTTGCCGAACGGCACCATATAGTCATCGCCGGGATATGATGTTCTGCCTTGTGGTGTGTCGAGCAATGCACGATGTTCAAAAAAGAATGTCGGGTCGTTGCCGCGAAGTGCGGTCCGAAGCAACCCTACGGCATCTTCCGCGTTCGACGGGAAAGCAATTCGCCACCCGATCTGATGAGCGAACGTGGCTTCGCCCGAAACAGAGTGCCACGGATCGCCAGTTTTTTTTGCGAAACCGACTGGGATACGAATCACCATACCGGCAGTGAATTGCGACTTCGTTCTCCATCGAACCGTACCAATGTCATTGATCTGCTCAGTTGCAGGGTCGGCATATTTTCGGAATTGAATTTCCGGTACCGGCATCAACCCATTGAATGACATCCCTACGGCTCTGCCGATGATACCTTCTTCGGATAGCGAAGTATCAAACACCCGATCTTTGCCAAATTTTACTTGCAGATCAACCGTCGCGCCGTGAACTCCACCTTTAGCACCGACATCTTCACCAAAGATCAACAAATTTGGATTCTTCGACAATTCAACTTCCAATGTTTTGCGAACGGAATCTTGGAGATTCATTCGAACTCCTTCTTCCTTTGTCGAATTGATCGTGATAGTATCTGCAGAAAATGTATGATCACGAACGGTTGCCGTATCAGGTTCTGGCGATGCAAGAGCACGATCGCGAGCCGAAATGACATCTGCTTCGACTTCTTGCTCGAGAGTATCCCATTCTTTTTCAGAAAGGATATTCTGTATCATATAGGTTTTGAGCTTTGCAAGCGGATCATTGTTGCGTTCGCTTTCGAGTAGCTCTTTTGGTTTGTAGCTTTGAGTATCGACAAATGAATGCCCTTCGAGACGCGGCACTTTCAAATGGATCAGTGCCGGACCATTCCACTGTCGAACATACTCTACTGCATCGCTGATCATCGTTGCGGCTGCTTCTGGGTCGGTGCCATCACCATCCCAAATTTTGAGATTGCCAAACGATGCGAGATTCTTCGCGATGTTTGCGCCGGGTGTTTGATAGTCGCCGGTTACTGAAATACCGTAGCCGTTGTTTTCAATAAAAAATAGGAGCGGAAGTTTTTGTGTCGTTGCAACATTCAGTGCAGCCCAAAAGCCATTTGCGGCAACCGAGCCATCGCCACCCAAGGCAACAGCGATAGCACCTTTGTGTGCGGCGGACTTTAGCACATTTGCATGATACTGCACCGACTGCGCCCAACCTATTGCCGGAGAATATTGAGCACCGACATCACCCGAAGCAGGGAGTACGGTTGCACGACCACGAGAACGTAGGAAATGCACCACTCCAATATCACGACCACCGTGAATGCCGCCGGAGCGCGCCATCGAAGCCGCCATAGATTCTTCGGGAGTCAAACCTTGTCCCAATACGAATGGTCTTGATCTATAATAGACGGTAGCACCGTCGTTGGGGTTTGAGATACATTCTGAAAGAATCGCTTGGATCATATCATGTCCTCGCGCCGAGAACTGATAGGTGACCAGCCCGTTCGGGACAAGCTCGGTCTCTTCGATACGATCAATAGCTCGAGAAGTGAGAATAGTCCGAGCTACTCGCTTGAAGTCAATATTACTAAACTGTTTCTTTTTTGCCATTATTGCTTATCAACGGAACTTGCATTCCAGAAGTTGTATTTATAGAAGCGGATGAAAACACCACTTCTCGCACTAATCATTTCCCTGTTGGCACTTTCTTCGTGCCAAACACAATATTTTTATACCCTGCCTACTCCCGAAGCATCAAAACGCTTTCCGCCAGAGAAGATGAAATGGGAATATACCAATAAGATCGTCACAAAAGTGACCGTTATCGACGAGAACAATAAAATGTACCGTCTCGACGTGACACCAAAGACAAAATTAGAGGCTGTGACGCTCTATGGCGAAAAATTTCAGTTCTATCTCCAAACGATCACCGTTGAAGGAAGTACTGATGGCCTTTTAGGCAGCGGTCAGTCATGGACAGGCTATGAACTCCACGACCATGCCCAACGGACTGTCGCGGTCAAAGAAGTAACCGAAGTAAAAATCATCTCCCAAGCCCCCGCCTCCGAGCTAACCTTCTAAATTAGCCATATTTTCCTATATTCTGTTTTAGTTAACGATTAGTTAATATTAAAGCAATGCTGAGCTAATGTTGAGCTGGTAATTTTGCACTTAGATAGTGATAATTATCTATAAACTTGACAAACCAATCATCTAAGATACAATGCTTTCAAAGAAACTCAAATTGATCGTGTCGTTCGCCGCTCTTCTTCTTGTCGTAGCGAACACAAACGTATTAGCACAAACGGTTGAAGAAAAAGTATCAACCCTTGAAGGTAAGGTCGATGGCGTTACCGACCGCACCACCGAGTTGGAAAACACCGTGAATAGTCTTACCAAACTCAAGATCTCGGGATATGTACAACCACAATGGAATTGGCAGGATGTTGATTCATTAGGCAATCAAGTAAACGGTCGCAATTCTTTCTCGATCCGTCGTGGTCGCGTAAAATTTGTTCACAAATCAGGTGCTATCGGAACAACAATATATCCTGACATTACTGAGAATGGCGTCGTTATTAAAGAAGTGTTCGCTAACTGGGATATTACAAAACAGCTGACCGTCTATATGGGCGCTATGAATCGCCCATTCGGTTATGAAATTGCCAATTCATCAAGTGCACGTGAAGTAACCGAACGTTCACTCGCAGAGAATAGACTTTTCAATGGAGAACGTGATCTCGGCTTACAATTTACCTATAACCCTACGATCGGTGATATTAAACCGACGATAGAACTTGGTCTCTTCAATGGATCAGATAACTTTGGTGCAGGTCCGGTTGGAGGGCTTTTCGGTGGTAATAATAAATTAGGGTTTGGCTCGGCTCCGATCGGAACAGGCGCAGCATACGCTCTTACGACAGGTGTGACCGATTCAGCTTTCAAAGCTTCTGTCAATAGTGCACTCGGTAAAGAGGGTGTCTTAACTCTTGCAGCCAACGGCACTGCCATCGGACAGCCAGCAAAAGAGCTTATGGGACATCTTCGAATTCCATTCTTGGTAAGCGACGAATTTAGCTTTGACATCGGAGGTTCGATCTCGCTTGGCGGTATTACTGAGCCATCGGATGTTGTTGCAAAGTATGATGGTGCAAATGGTGCTCTTCAGCTCCATAAGTCTGATAATACAAAAGCGGGGCATAGCTTCACCAATCAAAACAACACATTTTTACAAACCAACAGATCTATCATCGGTGCCGATGGACAGTTCTATCTTTCAGTACTTCCTTTTGGTGGTACCATCATAAAAGGCGAGCTCTATACTGGTCAAGTGCCTTTCTATGGGTCAGCATACTTATTTACTACTGCCGATGCCACTACATTAGGGGCTCCGGTCGCTTCTACCGTCTATAAGAAGGTAATGGGTATGTATGTAATGCTTGTTCAGAATTTGATGGATAACCTTCAGATCGCCGCTCGTATCGATAGCTACGATCCTAACACAGAAATCACCGGCACAAACTTTGCCTTTCTCGATGGTGCAGGAAAAGCACAGAAACTTCTTGGTGCTAACGCATCATCAGGTTTCGGTGGTGACTTAAAAGTTACTACTCTTAGCTTTGATGTAAACGTATTCGTCTCAGGCTCAATGCGTTTGATGTTTGATTATGACCATGTGACAACAGAAGACTTTACGAAAGTGGTTGGTACTTCTATTGCAACTATACCAGATGCGAAAGATGACCGTTTCACTTTCCGTATGCAGTATAAATTTTAATTAGAATAACAGTACGATTAACAATCGAAACAAATGACAATTATGAAAAACCATTTGACAGTAAAGATCGCAGCGGCAGTATTGATGTTCGTTGCAACAGTTGGTTTCGTGTATGCTCCGGCAGAGACGATCACCGTTAAAGGTTCTGACACGATGGTGCAGCTTGCACAACGTTGGGCAGAAAAATATATGCAACAACATCCTGAATTAAATATTCAGGTCACCGGTGGTGGCTCGGGTACAGGTATCAGTGGCTTGATCAATGGTACCACCGATGTCTGTGATGCTTCGCGCCCGATGAAGGATGCTGAGAAAATAAAACTTCGTGACCGTTATGGCTCAACTGGTATTGAGATCCGCACCGCAAAAGATGGGCTTACTGTATATCTTAATGAGGGTAACCCAGTAAAAGAACTATCTTTCAGTCAGTTGCGTGGTATTTATACCGGAAATATCAAAAACTGGAAAGAAGTTGGCGGTAAAGATGCAGCTATTATTCTCTATGGTCGCGAAAATAATTCAGGAACATACGGCTTGTTCAAAGAGCTCGTTCTTAATAATGAAGATTTTGCAAATTCAACCCAAACACTTCCCGGCACTGCCGCAGTTGTAAACGCTGTTAATCATGATGTGAACGGTATCGGTTATGGTGGCGCGGGTTATGCAAAAGGTATCAGAGAGTGCGCTGTGAAAAAAGGCGATAATGATGAAGCATTTCTTCCAACTGCGGAAAATGTAGCAAGCGGAAAGTATCCAATTACTCGCTTCTTGTTTATTTACCTTCGTCAAAAGCCTACAGGTGCCCTTAAAGAGTACATCAAATGGATTCTTGGTTCTGAAGGACAGGACATTGTAAAAAGCTCAGGTTTCTTCCCGGTTCGTTAAGTTTTGTGATGACATAAGTAAATTCCCGAGGGGTAATCAATTAGGTTGCACACCCCTCGGGAAGTTTATATCTATAGATGAAACATTATTACGAAACAATAGCGTTACCATTAACTCAAAAACGACCGTGACAAGCCAAAAGCCCCCGTTGCAATTAGGAAAGAAAAGGAAAATTGGTGAGACGATCATCGAATCACTTATTCGCGGCTTGTCCTTTATTTCTATCATTGCGATCGCACTGATATTCTTCTTTGTCTTCAAAGAAGCCTCCCCTGTTTTTTTTGGTAAGCCTAATAAAGTCGTTACTCGCGATTCGAGCTCTACAACTCATAACGAGTCTTCTAAAACCGCAGTTGTTATCGATAGCTCCTCGGCAACGATGAAAACAGTGGAGACGATCAAGGCAAAGAACGGCATCAAAGGTACAGAGATCACCGTAAAAATGGATGCCGCAGGGAATAAAAAGAAATTTACTAAAGGTGGTGGCAAGATCGAACAAGAAGTGTATGACCCACTTGCCGATGACGCCACTCCAACGAAAGATACTGCCGCAACACCGGTCACTCCGGCAAAACCAAAAGAGATAAAAAAAGAAGAGCCAAAACCTACCGCCGCTAAAGAAACCACGCCGACTAATAAAAAGTATTCGACAACCAATGGTGGTTCGGTCGAGCAAGAAGTGTATGATCCTTTTGCCGACGAAAAAGGAGGCATCGCCACCATTCCCGGACAAAAAAATTCTAAAGTCAAATCATCTTCTGATACCGGTTCGCTCGGCGATTCAGCCGATCCGACAGTTATAGCACAGACACAATTACAGATCGACAGCAGTGCTCTTCAAGAATCAAAAGATTCTCTTGATCGTGCTCATGCCGGTGATTTTAGTAATTTGCTTTTCGGTGATACATGGCAGCCTGTTTCGAATGTACCAAAGTTTGGATTTCTACCGCTGTTCATTGGCACACTCAAAGTAACCCTGATCTCGATATTATTTGGTGCGCCCCTTGCCATTCTTGCCGCGCTCTTTACAAGTACCTTTGCGCCGAAGTGGGCACGTGAAACACTCAAACCGATCATCGAACTTCTTGCAGGTCTTCCGAGCGTCGTTGTTGGTTTCTTCGCATTGATCGTGATGGCTACTATTTTTCAGGATCTTCTTGGGTATCAATACCGGCTTAATTCTTTTGTCGGTGGTATTGCGATGAGCTTTGCTGTTATTCCAATTATTTATACGATTAGCGAAGACGCACTGACAGCAGTGCCGAACACCCTTCGCGATGCAAGCACTGCCCTCGGTGCAACGAAATGGCAGACAGCATTCAAAGTAGTGCTTCCATCGGCTATCCCCGGTGTGTTCGCGGCTGTTATTCTGGGTTTTGGTCGTGCCTTTGGCGAAACGATGATCGCCCTAATGGCAACTGGAAATGCAGCGATGAGCACGGCAAGTCCGTTCGATCCGATCCGTACATTTGCGGCAACGATCGGTGCCGAAATGGCAGAAGTAGTTTTTGGCGATCAACATTACAACATTCTCTTTTTGATCGGAGCAATGTTGTTCGTCTTTACATTCACATCCAATGCACTGGTAGAATTCTATGTCCGTAAGCGCCTCATTAGACGTATCCAAGGAAAATAGTCTGCTTGGTTCTACCTCGCTGAAGCGTCGATTGATCGGCGGTATGGCTGGTGGTATCACAGGTTTTGCGGCAATGCTGATCGTGCTGATCGTCTTTACGATCGTGATCTCGGTCGTCATGGGCGGCTATAAAAATATTACGTGGGAGTTTCTGACCGAAGCACCAAAAGAAGGAATGATGGAAGGCGGTATCTTCCCCGCTATTTTTGGTACGGTCATCATGACAATGTTAATGTCATTAATGGCGGTGCCACTAGGCACGGTCACGGCGATCTATCTTTCTGAGTTTGCAAAACCTACTTCGATCCTTGCACGCTCGATCCGGTTCGCCGTCAATACGCTTGCTTCGATTCCTTCGATCGTCTTTGGTTTATTTGGTTTAGGCTTCTTCGTTCAATTTATTGGTTCGAGTATTGATAATGTCACTAACCCGGGCACATTAGTTTGGGGACAACCAAATATTCTATGGGCATCAATGACTATGGGTTTGCTGACAATGCCGGTGGTGATCGTCTCGGTCGAAGAAGCGATCCGTACCGTACCGAAAGAGTGGCGCGATGCATCGCTTGCACTTGGTGCCACGAGGCTACAAACGATCAGAAAAATTGTGATACCCGGTTCACTTTCTGGAATCTTGACCGGTATGATCTTGGCGATCAGCCGCGGAGCCGGCGAAGTAGCACCAATTCTTTTTACGGGTGCCGCGTTCTTCTTACCGCAAATACCCCACGCCCTTTCGAGCCAATTTATGCATCTTGGGTACCACATTTATATTTTGGCAACTCAGTCGTCTAATGTTGAAAAAACGATTCCGTTGCAGTATGCAACAACGTTAGTGCTCCTTGCCCTGACGTTCACGCTCAATCTTACTGCGGTCATACTGAGATCACGTTTACGCGGTAAATCACAATCTGCATAAATTTCCGAGAGAATTATCGTATGTTAGAACAAATGGAAAAAGATCACTCTCAACAATTGCGCACCGAAATGCCACCAATGCATCCTGATGAAGGATTCAATGCAATGGTCAATAGGCCGGTCAAAGTATCGAGTCGCGGGCTGAACCTCTATTACGGAGAAAAGCATGCGCTCACCGATGTATCACTTGAAATACCAACCAATCGAGTGACAGCGTTTATCGGTCCTTCTGGATGTGGCAAATCGACGTTTCTTCGGACACTCAATCGTATGAACGATACGATCGTCGGATGCAAGATCACCGGCGAGGTTATCATGGACAGTGTAAATATTTATGATGCGCGTCTCGATGTGGTCGAACTTCGTAAACGCGTCGGGATGGTATTCCAAAAATCGAATCCGTTTCCTAAATCTATTTGGGAAAATGTTGCTTACGGACCAAAGATCTTAGGCGAAAGTAATAAATCGACATTGAATGAGTTAGTTGAGCGCAGTTTGAAACAAGCTGCACTCTGGGAAGAAGTAAAAGACCGTTTACAGCACTCCGCTCTTGGTCTTTCGGGTGGTCAGCAACAGAGGCTCTGTATCGCTCGTGCTCTTGCTACAAGCCCCGAAGTGCTCTTGATGGATGAACCCGCAAGTGCTCTCGACCCGATCAGCACCGCAAAGATCGAAGAGTTGATCTTTCAGTTAAAAAGTAATTACACCATCGTGATCGTTACACACAATATGCAACAAGCCGCACGTGTGAGCGATATAACGGCGTTCTTTTATCTTGGCGAACTCATCGAAGTCGGGAACACCCGCGATATGTTCACCAAACCTGCAAAAAAACAAACAGAGGATTATATCACAGGAAGATTCGGATAAGATATGGAAATGTCAGAATTACAAACACCCCGCATCCACCGCCATTTCGAAGACGAGCTTGAAAAACTTCGTGCGTTGCTGATTCGTATGGGCTCACTCGTTGACGAGCAAGTAGAGCTTGCTTCAAAAGCTGTCTTAACAACCGATCACGAGTCTGCACGTTTTGTGCTCAAACGCGAAACCCGTGTAAACGAGTATGACCTAATGGTTGACGCACTCTGCCAACGCATCTTGGCGCTTACACAGCCCGTCGCTACCGATCTTCGTTTGCTCATCGCTGCAATGCGCATTGATTCAGAGTTCGAAAGAATTGGTGATATTGCTGTGAATATTGCCGAGCGTGTCACGGTACTCGAAAATCAAAGTGATATGCTCGAAAGCACGGGCTTAAAAACAATGATGGACGAAGCGCATCGAATGTTTCGTTTTGCCTTTGACGCTTTTATTAATAATGATGTAACATTAGCACGCTCGCTCTTCGACCGCGAAGCCGCTATTGATAGAATTGCGCATCGTGCATTCGATCTTTTAATTGATGAGATGAAACGCGACCCGCTTCAGATCGAACCCGGCGCCCATGCGATGGCATTGCTTCGCCACGTGGAACGCCTAGCCGATCATGCGACAAACATTGCCGAAGACGTGATCTTTATCGTCGAAGCAAAAATGCTGAAGCATCAATCGCAAGAGAAACTTCCTACTGCTGAGGATTAGTATTTCCAAATATTAGATATAAAAAAAGGCGGTTATTCCGCCTTTTTTTATATCTATACTAAAATCTCAAACTCGACTTTCCTTCCAGGTTCGATACGCCGAGACACTCAGGATTATACTCCCCCCAAGAATTGCCCACATCGTTGGGCGTTCGTGAATGCCAAGGAATACCCATATCGGATTCAGTACCGGTTCGATCATCGATAACAACAATGCATCGAGAGCTCTGA
The DNA here is from genome assembly GCA_038229915.1 of Kapaibacterium sp. (SeqCode). Taxonomy (GTDB): domain Bacteria; phylum Bacteroidota; class Ignavibacteria; order Palsa-1295; family Palsa-1295; genus JAFDZW01. Next base: position 71,326 of record JBBRNY010000001.1, read on the forward strand.
CGTAATGGATACCATTGGTAAATAAGGCATAAGCAAATCCGATCTGAAAGATACCAAGAAATGCAAGTTCGGAAATCTCGGTAATAGAATTTGGGATGGGATTACTCTGCCCCGAAAGCCATACCCCAAGCATGACGATCACAATAATTAAATGCCCAAGAATAACTGATTGCCATCTCACCGCTTCGTTCGTATGTTCGTGCTTCAGTAAGAGCGCATAGGCGGCAAAACAGACGCCACTTATAAGTGCGAGGATGTTTCCGAGCACTGACGAGGTATCAAACTTCCCGACAAAAAATAGTGCCATCGCCGCTATGGTGATCATCACCGAGATTACATCAGCACGTTTGATCTTTGTTTTTGAGATCAGCGGCTCAAAAAATAATACATAGATCGGTGCGGTGTATTGCAAGAAGATCGCATTTGCGCTCGTCGTGAGTTTTGTTGCTAAAACGAACAACACCAGCAACGCGGCATAAACAACCGACATCTGAAGGGTTCGCGACGAGAGCCAATGTTCACGATGAGCCGCGAGATCGTTTTTGAATGTGCGCCGATAAATAATATACAGCGTGAGTGCCGCAAAACTGCTTCGCCACAGTGAGACACCATAGCCGTCAAGAGAAACCGACTTAATAAATAATCCGCCGGTGCTCCAGAGCAATGCTGCGAGCAAAATAAAATACGAACCTCGGCGCACGCTTGAGGTCATCTGATTATTATTTTTTGCTCCAACCGAGACGGTCGCCTTCTTCGAGTATCGCTTTTAACTCGTCAATGGTGATGTTTTTCTTCTTGAGGAATGCATCGATCTCTTCTTGCTTAATCCCCTCTTTGCGCAGTGGGCGGAAATCGTGAAAAATAATGACCACATCATCGGGAGAGAAACGCGAAAGCATTTTTTCATGCTCAGGCGTTCGGAGCCTCGCACGATCAATGATAAGCCCTGTATTCACATCTTTCGGTTCTTGAATGACCGAGCCGGAATCGATCACCATCGGCTTCGCAAGCAATGTATCGGTTGCATCTTTCGGTGGGGTGGTCTTATTGGAGCAGGATAGTGTGAAAAAAGCGAAAAATATTATTATGTTTTTCATAGAGAGAAAACTTATTTCGGAATATTATTACTCCGCTACTATGATAGAAAAAAATAAAAATCACGGAACTTTTTGGTATTATGGCAGTTACGAAGAAGTAGTTCTACAAATTTATCGTCAAACCCTTGTAGTTAGACTTCTTTTGCAGAACATCAAGAAGCAAAGAGCAGTACTTTATTTGAGCCAATAAATCAGAGAGGAAACGCTATGAACATACCTTATAAGCAAAACACCCAGCCAAATGGTTATTCGAGTAAAATCGGAAATGCTTTGACATTATTTTTACTGATGACACTATTAGCATCAAACACCGTGCAAGCACAGTATGATGTGACGACTCAAGGCATTCAACCAACACAAATTAGTGGTAGCGGAACACAGGCGACCTCAAATCTTGGGCAATTTGTGGTCAATAATAATACCGGAGATGTCAATTTTATTGGTAATTCAGGTAATGTCATCAGCACTATTGGACCATTCACAACAACTGCAAACATCTCAGTTGCTACAAATCACAATACCTACCTTGCTGTTGTAACTAGTTTACAAATTGGGCCTGACCCCTTTATTAAAGTATTTGTATTTAACAATACTAATCTTACAAAAACAGGAGTTATGCGGATGCCAGCACCCACAGTATTGCCATCCAATTCGCCATACCAGATCTCCGTACAAGGGGGCTCTTTCCCTCATTCACCAAATGATGGAATCCATTGGATTGAAACAAATATGGACAACCACTATTTGTATATTGCTTGGCAGATGAATTCAAGACGACTTGGATTTGCAATTATGGATATTACAAATAATACTTGGGCAGTGCCACCAGGTGATATTCCAGAACCATGGCCAGGTGGCAGACAAGTTGCACAAGGAAGCATCCCAACAGTGGGATGTTTTCGGTGGTCAGTAAATCAAGTACATATTGCTTTTGTCTCCGATCAAGGATCGCAACCGTATGATTTTCAGCCAAATATCCCATCTAATTTTGCCACCGATCCGATTGCAGTACTACCTTTGGTTACCCCAGGGAATGTAGCACATGATATAGAATGGGTAAGGGTTGTGTGTTGGGATCATTTTAGTGGTGCTAACGGACAACATTATTTTTATGGCACAAAGTCTGTCCCATTTGACGCAAACCGCCATGAATTGTGGACAACAACTGGCGTTAATGTACCATTAGGACCTCATACGACAAGACTCATAAACGATCCAATCAATCCCGGAACAGCCAATCCAGTCCCGCCTATGGCAGTTGCCGACCCTTACCATATATGGAATGGTGTTGACCAATCTGTTTTTTGCCTTTATAAGGAATGGGTAAATTATGTACCTGGGATTCAGCCATCAGGGTCCACCCAATATAGAATTTGTAGAAAAGACGGTGCTAACCAACTAACCGTTTTTGCAAATCCGTTAGTTGTGAATAACCCAAATTCTGTAATGAGATACTACACCTTAGGCGCAAATCAAATGGGGACTTTTGCGAACATTGAGGGACCAGTGTCAATGTTACTGTGGCGCAATTTCATTGACATCAACGATGATATTCATGAAAATACACTTGCTACTGGTTTAGTAAATTTTACCGTAGTCGCTCCAAATTTAGCAAGAACAGTGCTTCAAGGCGACACATTAAGAATCTATGGTGATGTTTATGATAATCTGCGTAATTTTAATATAAACAATGATGCAGCAAAATTATTTGTAGGATTATCATCCACTGACCCTGGTTTTTCACAAACTGCAAAACGAGCCCATTTAATGCTTGATATTGATGCTAAATTGGACTTTCATAATAAGCTTAATTTTCAGTTTTTTGTCGAAGGCAGAGGAAGTATCGAATACAATGGTGCCAGCTTGAATAATATGAACAATGTGTCGTGGTTTTTAAGAGGTAACCTGAATAGCATTGATAGTTCAGAACCTTTTAAGGCACTGTTCTATATTAATGCTCCATTAACGATTCCTTCTTACTCGCAATTGATGAGTCAAAAAGGACAAATTCGATTTATAGCAGCATCTACGCAACCCGCTATGGCAAAGTTGACAGTATCTGGAGTAGGTTCGAATATTAATCTTCAAAATTCAACAATGATTCTTGGATCCCAAAGTACGTCAGGACCTTTGACCCAAATCGAAATGAATATAGGGAGTAGCGTCAATAACGGACAATCATTGATTATTAATAATAGCCTTATCACAACTGGCTGGCAACCGAACTTGGTGTATAATTTCCAAGCAACAACGAACCCGTCTGGGAATCGGTCCGACATTCTTATTAACCGACCTGATGTCGTGAACATTTCAAGTAACAATATTTTGTACACGAACTTTAGAATAACCAACCCGATGGGGAATATTAACTATGACTTTAACAGTATTTCTGCTGCGCGAAATGCAGTAAAGCTTGAATGGACAATTGCAGGAAATTACACAAAGCGAATTAATCTCCATCACAATAATCTCTTTGAAACCTGGCCAATTGGTTCAACACAAGATGATCCAATTGATTTTATTTTACTTGGACTCATCGGGACTAATCAAAACGATATTATTGTCGATGAGAATATTTTTGGGACACGAATAAATAATAATGTACGTATCCTTCAAGGCAATCACACCGCTATTGATTTTCAAAACGGTTCGGTAGGAAGAATAATGCAAAACAACATTGTCGGAAGATGGATCGGCATACATACTGAAGGAACTGGCAATACAAATCCATTCCTTTGTTTAAATGACATCAATGGTGCTGGTTCAGACGGTGTCAGTGGACCATTCAGTACTTTTACTAATAGTACCGGAATTCTTCAAGATGGGAATGGAACTGGTAACGTAAGTTATGTCAAACGCAATACAGTTTACAATTATGGTACTGCCTATCATGCTGCTGGGAATGATAAAAGCGTTTGTGTCGACAACTATTTCCGAGATAGCCGAAGGGGTGTTGAGTGTAGCGGCACTTCTCTAACGGATTTTAGCGGTTATACTGAGTCTTCCTCCGGTAACCACATACAAGGTTTAAACCGGATTCTACATAATTCTGAGACACAGGTGTTACTTAATAATATGGCACAACCTGTATTTGGAGCGCCAAACGCCGTACCACAAAATCAGTTGCCAAATTGGGCGCAAAATACAATTGATGAGCAAGGGTTAACAAACGCTTTGCATTTCAAGTACGGTGGTGGTGCGAACCCACAATATATATTGATACAGCCAGTTACGTTCAATAATTGGAACCCTGCAATTCTCAGCAATGGAATTGTTAATACCGGAGAGCCGAAAATGCTGATAACGTATGAGAATAATGGTAATACCACTGCGCCTACAACTGATTTTGACTGCAATGAAGCAGACCGCATAGGAGTAAAAAACAATCAAACTCTTGCGTCGTTTGATTGTAAGTCAATGTTTAATCAAGCAGACTCTTCAGCATTATATGAATGTGCCATTGCCCTTTCACAAATTGGTGCATTTAACATGGCATTTGATTCGATGCGTGTGTTTTGTGAGCGATATCCGTTAGTTTCAAATTCGATAATTTCGCTTCATGTCGGGAATGGTTTAGGACTTTGTGGAGGTTACCCACTTAGTATTAAGCATAAAACTGGGTCAGATTCTACATTATATCTTGCATATAATTGGATCGTTTACATGCAACCAAAGAATTCTGAGTGCGCGCAATATCAAGCTGGTATTTTTGATGGACTTGCTGCTCTTCTTGGTCATGAAGGTTTCAATGACCCTAATGAGCAGTGTAATATGTGGTGGAATTATATTCAAATCTGTTCTGATCATGGTTGGAGAGATTCAATGTATTATGGTTTTATTCGCCAGACTCGGAAATACCAAACTATAGATACAACCCCGTACTATCTTTACACATACCCTTTGAAGCCACTCCTTTCTGTTGCTCAGGAACATACTAACCCTGAGGATCTGATTGAGGCGTTGCTTCAACCAAACCCAACGACAAAGCAAACAAATTTGCGGTTGTCTTTAAATAAGAATGCATCAATTAATATTACTCTCTTTGATCTTCTCGGTAAAGATATGAAGCTATTATATAATGGTGCTATCGAATCGGGCAATCAGACTATCCCATTAGATCTGACTGGCCTTTCAGCTGGCGAATACTATGTCCGTATTCAATATGGCGGAAATACGACGACCAAAAAGTTAATCATAAAATAGTTAAAAGACTATAGAATTATTTTTTATCAGCCGTGGGATAAGTCTCACGGCTGTTTTGTTTAGCTACCGTTCTTAACAGTAGATACCAATAATCTCGTTTGTTTTTTGTGCATTACAGTACTATACCTATGAAATTCGTAACTTTTCAAAAAGAACTCGCATCTGTACCACAACCCAAGCAGATGCTGATGCAGTCGATCACCGATGCATTCGGCGAAAAGAATTTACAACTTCCGTATGGACCTAAAGGCAGATTGGGCTTCTTGGTCGGCGCGAGTATTGTTGATCTCGAACAAGCATCACTGAAGTTTGCTATGCATAATAATAGCAAGCATTACAATACATTACCAAGCGACATTATTATTTTTCTTGCTCTTGGTGAACCTGCATGGGCTACAGCAAAAGAAGTCTTTGCTTGGTGTATGGCAAAAACCGATGATGAGTTGAAGTCATTAGGTATTTATGTTGGCACAATGAGCGATACGCCCTTGCTTTCGCCTGTTCCGAAGCCCTCTTCGATGCGTGATGCATACGCCTTTCGTCAGCACGTCGAGGCGGCGCGCCGCAATCGTGGCGTTGAGATGATCCCCGAGTTTGATGAATTTCCGGTGTTTTATTTTACAAATCATCAGGCAGTTATTGGTCCGGGACCAATGGAAGTGATGCCCGAGCATTTGAAAAAACTTGACTTCGAGCTCGAAGCCTGTATCGTGATCGGTAAAGAATGTCGTAATGTAAAAGCATCGGAAGCCGATGAGTATGTTTTCGGCTATATGGTGATGAATGACTGGAGCGCACGCTATCTCCAGATGGAAGAAATGAAACTCTCGCTCGGACCTGCTAAGGGTAAAGATTTCGCGACCGCGATCGGCTCTGTGCTGGTCACACGCGACGAGCTTGCCTCGAAACGCATTACTTCCCCTGTGGGTGAGCGTTATGACCTTACAATGACCTGTAGCATCGGCAATGAGGAAGTCTCACGAGGTAACCTTAAAGATATGAGCTGGACGTTCGCCCAGATCATCGAACGAGCCAGTTATGGTGTCACGCTCTACCCCGGTGATGTGATCGGCTCGGGCACTGTCGGCACCGGCTGCCTCCTCGAACTCAACGGCTCAAAGGTTTTTGACAATCGCTGGATCGCCATCGGAGACAAAGTTACCTGCTCGATCGAGATGTTAGGTCAGCTAACAAATGAGGTTGTAGAGATGAAATAAGAGAACTTTGTTTTCTAGCCGAAGGTTAACATTAATGTGAACTTGCAATGCGTAAGATCAATTTCTACAAAACTGAATTAGGAAAAAGCCCGATTGAGGATTTTTTTGATTCACTTCCCGCGAAATTATTTCAAAAGGTATCTTGGACAATTGAACTTGTAAAACAACTACCAATCGTCCCGAGTGAATATTTGAAGAAACTTACCGGTACTGATGAAATTTGGGAAATACGGACCCAGCTTGGTAGCACAGCAATCCGATTGCTTGGCTTCTTTGACGGCAGTGATGTTATTATTGTAACAAATGGGTTTTCGAAAAAAACAGATCGGGTGCCCAAACGGGAAATTGCGCTTGCAGAAGAAAGACGAAAAGAATATTTTCGGAGAAAAAAGAAATGAAAGATGATTTTGCACTCTATATAGAGAAACGAAAAAAAACAGACTCCGCTTTTGCCAAGGGCTATGAAGAAGGGTACCTCAACTTTAAGATAGGAGTAATCCTAAAGATGGCACGTGAAGACGCAGGAATGACACAGCAAGAGATTGCAAAAAAACTGAAGACCAATAAATCGGCTATCTCGCGTATTGAAAATCATGCGGAGGATATTCGTCTCTCGACATTAAAGAAATATGCCGGAGCACTTGGGAAAAAAGTGCGTGTGGAGATTTCTTAATTATTCAGCCTTTGCTATTTTTGCCTTCGTAAGTCCTTTTAATTTTTGATACTCTAAGATAACCATGGTCAAGACAAATGTATCGAAGCTCATCAAGATACACACTCCCCAAAAGAAATGGAAGATGATGCGATAGGCTTCGATCGAGAGAATAATACCGAACCCAACAAATGCAAATGGAAACACCCAGAGCTTTTTCTTTAGCAAGCCATACACCAAGCCCAGCTTGATCACCGCATGACTTAGCATATAGAGACTGACAATGAGCGTCGTACTGACAGAAAGATTTTCTGCTTGATGATGCAGAAAGTGCGCGATGACATTGTCTGGATTTGCGGAGAAAAGATGACGCGTGAGGAAATTCATCCAACTACCGAGCGTTTGTGGCTCGACGAACAATAACAGTGTCCCGCCGATGAGCTGCATCACACCATCAAAGCCTTTGATGAAAAGACTTACTCGAAAGGCGCGATCAACCAGTGATCTTTTCGCCGGAGGCTGGTCTATTGTTGTTTCAGGCTTTACCATCAGTCACGATCACGTTGACTTAGTAGAATTTTCCGAATTGGAAATGCGTGTGCCAACCGCTTGGTGCACCAAAGGGTGTGATACTATCAAAACCATAACCAAGATCGAGACCGATCAGACCGACAGCCGGTACTTGCAAGCGAGCGCCCACACCGAGCGAGCGTTTGAGGTTGAACGGATCGGCATACGAAAAATTATTCCAAACATTTCCTGCTTCGGCAAAGGCGATCAAGAAGATCGGTATCGGCTCGCGAGCTACTTGAAAACGCAACTCTGCGGCAAAGCGCATATAGGCGTCGCCACCTTGTGCAAAATTTGAGCCTGATGAATGTAAAGTACCAATAGACGCATCATCATAACCACGAAGAGCTATCGTATTAAAACCGCTCGTCAAGCCTGAGCCGCCCATGACAAAGCGTTGCTGTGGTGGCACGAACGGTGTGCTCGAAAGCCCGCCAAGATCGCCGATCTCACCGGTTGTGACCAGTACAAATTTATTCGTCGGGTTAAGGCTGAAGAGTGTATTATAGAACTTCATCGTCAAACCAAGACGATAATAATTTGCCGGCTGGTTCGGCGCAACAAAACTTGCGGGCAAGTATGCGATCTTCGTCAAGAACGAAAACTCAGAACCGGTGCCCGGGAAAAGCGGATCGTCGATCGAATTGCGAGTAATAACTTGCGCAAGGCTGAGCTCATCATTGACACCAACCGGATAATATCCACCACCGGTGATGATATCAGTATGTGAAGCACTAAGACTCCAATCACCTCTGAAGAAATCATCAGGGAAGCGAAAACGACGACCGATCGAGATCGTAGCGCCGGTAACCTTCTGATTATAATACACATTACTTTGTGAATTATAGACCGAAAAACCAAGCGAAGTAGGCTCCTGGAACAGCCAAGGTTCGGTAAAGCTCAGCGAGATCGTGCGATAGCTCTGTTGCCCAAATTCTGCTGAGACCGAGAATATCTGCCCTGCTCCGCCATGGAGCGGATCGGCAATATCAAAATTATTAAACGATACACCGACCGAACCCGTCAAACCAAGTGCACCACCATACCCGACCGAGGCATTGAACGTATCGCTCGATTTTTCTTCGAAATTATAGATCACATCAAACGAAGTTGCATCGGCAACAGGTTTGACATCGGGCTGCAATTTTTCTTGATTGAAATAATTCAACTGCGCAAGCTGACGGAGCGAACGAATGATCGATGAGCGGCTGAAGGGGTCGCCGGGGCGAGAATAGAGCTCGCGGCGGATCACATAATCTTTTGTTTTGGTGTTGCCAGCAATATCAATATTGCGGAAGTAGTGGCGCTTGCCTTCTTGTATGCGGATGGTGATATCAACAGTGTCAAGGCCCACCACCGTCACTTCGGGCGCAACGTTTGCGAGATATCCGCGATCATAATAGAGCGAACCGACATCGTTAAAGTCGGCTGTTGGTCCTTTGAGGTTCAGATCAACTTTCTCGAGATTATAAACATCACCTTTCTTAAAGCCAAATGCTCGGCGCACTTCATCCTCGGTAAAAACATCGTTACCGGAAATAGAAATATTACGGATGTAATACTGCTGACCCTCGTAAAGATTAATTTTAATATTCAGATCAGAGCCATCAGTGACCCAAACCGAATCAGATAAGATCGCGGCATCGCGGAAACCGTGTGAACGGTAGTAACTCAGAAGTTTTTGCTGATCGGCTTCGTATTTTTTTGGGTCGAACGAACCACTGGTAAAGATCTTGTACCAACGTTTTTCGTGGGTATCGTCAAAACTCGAACGCAGATCGCCTGAGGTGACTTTTTCGTTGCCGGTAAAATCAATATGACGGACGGTGACTTCAGTACCCTCATTGATCGTGAAGATCAATCGTACTTTATTGCTTGTTTCGTCGAACGGCACTGTGCGATCAGTAATATCAACATAGTTATAGCCTTCTTTGATATAGGCAGCTCTGATCTTTTGCTTTGCCCCTTGCACTTCCCACGGGCGCAAGAACTCGTTCTTATAAAACGAATACGCTTTTTGAATGTCGGTGGTCGAAAGATGTTTGTTGCCTTCGATGATCACCGAGTCAACTCGCGGAAATTCTTTTAATCTTATCACCAAGAACGCACCCGTCGAGCCATCGGCTTGCGAGCTGATCTTTGCGACATCAATATGCACATCGGAATAAATATTTTGTTGCCAAAGCCTATCAATTGCTCGGCGGAAGGCATCGCTCGGGACAGCGAACTTATCACCCTTATGGAGCAGACTTTGCGAGATGATGGTCTCGGCATTGCCCGAGACATTCCCTTCGACCGAAAGACCGAGGATGGTATATTCTTGATCGGCAGCTTGTGCGAAGGCGTTGGGAGCATCTAAAAAGAGACACAGCATCAGCATCGAAAATACGATCGTCGAAAATTGCTTCATTCTATTACTTATGTGAGAGAGTTCAGATCTTGCCTTTGGTCAGTGCACCGACGATCTGCTTGATATACGAAGAATGCTCTTGGGGTACGTCATCCTGTGATTTAAGTTGCGCCCCGGTCATTCCGTAGCGCCGTTCACGGCTTTGATAGTTGCGAACCGCTTCATACAAATGCTCGCGACGGAAATCGGGCCAAAACACTTTGGTAATATACATTTCGCTATACGCCATTTCCCATAACAAGAAATTCGAGAGGCGCATTTCACCTGATGTGCGAATCATCAAGTCGGGGTCGGGCATTTCGGCTGTCGTTAGATACGACTTTACTAGACCGTCGTTCACATCCTCGGGCGAAAGCTTGCCACGGCGCACATCAAGCGCCATAAGCTGCATAGCTCGGACAATATCCCATCTGCCCGAGTACGACAATGCAAGTGTCAGCGTCAGACGGTTATTCCCCGATGTTTTCTCGATGGCATCAAAAAGATCTTGTTGCACTTCTTTTGGTAGTGCGTTGGTTTGCCCGATGGTTGCCAGACGGACACCATTCTCGCTCATCTCATCTATTTCCTCGTGAAGCATCTTCCGAAGCAACCGCATCAGCATCGCCACTTCTTTGCGAGGGCGTTTCCAGTTCTCGGTACTAAACGCATAGAGCGTGACATAACGAATACCAAGCTCGCGAGCGGCGCGGGTAATATCACGAACCGAAGTAATACCGGCTTGATGACCGACCACACGCGGAAAGTTGCGCTCCTCAGCCCAACGACCGTTGCCATCCATAATAATAGCCACGTGCTCCGGAATCCGACCACGCGAAATAAGCTCCTGCTGGACTTGTTTGTCCTCAGAGCTTTGCTCATAAATGCCCGGTTTGAAGATATTTCTAAGAAACGACACGCTATTTATACTTTACAGCCATAATATGCCAAAAACAGGGCAAATGGTTCGGGAAAAATGCGGGACTTATTTACAAGGAAATAAATAATGCACTTATAATATCATCACATCGCTCTCGCGATCAATGCTTCGGCTTCCTCTTTTGTCGGGGCTTCGGCTATGAGGCGGATGATCGGCTCGGTATTCGAGGAGCGGACATGGAGCCAGCTTTTTTCGAAGTCAAGGCGCAAGCCGTCGTCTTCGTTAATTGAGACCGACGTCGGAGCAAGCTTCGTTTTGATGTTGGCTATCATCTCGGTGGCTTGTTCTTTGCTTGTCAACTCGATCTTGTTTTTAACGATCTCATATTGTGGCAATGATAGCTTCTTGTGCGACAACGTCATTCCGCTTCGGGCAAGGTTACTGAGTGCCAACGCAACGGCAACAAGCGAGTCTCGACCGATATGCACTGCAGGGTAGATTACGCCACCCGAACCTTCGCCACCAATAACGGCATCGGTAGCGATCATCTTCTTCGCCACATTGATCTCACCAACTGCTGTGCGGTGCACTGTCGCACCGTATTGCTCAGCAATATCTTCGATGGCACGAGTAGTAGAGAGATTCACCACAACATTCTGACCGCGCGGCATATTGAACAGCACTTCTTCGGTAGCAAGAACGATAGTATTTTCTTCGATGAATGGCTCGCCGGTATTGGTGATCAAAACGCAACGATCAGCGTCGGGATCAATGGCAATACCCAGATCAGCATTGTTCGAGATAACAGCTTCGCAAAGTGAAGTAAGATTTGCAGGTATCGGTTCGGGATAATGAGGGAAAATACCTGAGCCGTCGGTAGCAACCCCGATCACCTCGGCAACACCAAGACGCTTGAGCAATTCTTGTTGGATAAACGAACCGCTTGCATTAACAGTATCAAGCACGATCCGAAATTTCTTCTTCTTGATATCCTCAAGCGCAAGAAATGGTATTGCAAGAACCGATGCAATATGCGCTTCGATGGTTTGATTTCCATCAAGGATCTGCCCTTGCGATGATGAAATGCTCCAACCGCCGGAATCAACAAGTCTCCAGAGAGCGGCATTCTCATCAGCATCAAGAAAAAGACCTTTGGAATTAATAAATTTCAAACCATTCCATTGCTGTGGATTGTGGCTTGCGGTGACGATGATACCACCACGAACAGCATCATCTTTCTCGACAGCAAACATCACGGTTGGTGTCGGGACCATCCCAAGCGATAGCACGTCGCAACCTGCAGCGGCGAGGGTCATCGCGACAAGCTCATATATTCGCTTGCCCCCGACTCTGCCGTCAAAGCCGATTGCAACAGTACCGCCGTTGCCGACGACAGTTGCAAACGAAGAAGCATACGCGATGATGACTTCGTCGGTGAGTCCGGTTTGAGAGTCAGTAAGCCCGCGAAGGCCCGAGATAGAGCGGATGAGCAAAGTAGTAGAGATATAAAAATAGATTATTTGAACAACGGATACGGGAAATGTATCCTGCGATAACAAAATCAGGAGTTCTATTAATTATTCAGCATCCCTTTATTAATCCATGAACGAATTCTGGAAATATCATTAGGTAGAAGTGCTGGGCCGAGCGTATCAGCGTTTCTCGGCATAGATTGGTAGCCATTGTCATGAACTATGACGCCGATGAGTGTTCCATCAGAAGCATAACCGCGAAGATGATCAAGATTTGTGGCATCGAAATGTCCGGCATGATCATACTCATTATGACAACCGCGACAATGTATTTCAAATATCGGAGCAATATCTGTTTTGTAAGAAATATGAGAGGTATCAAGCATATCCTTGACTATATCAGTATTCATAGCCCCTTGTTCGATCCATGTTTTGATAATAGTTTTCTGAGACAATGTCAAGGCAAGTTCCGGTACCTTTGGCATTCTGATTGAAGTATCATTTGTACAGATTCTTTCATAAAGAATACTCGACGATGGGTTCCTCGATCCAATGAGGGAATGAATGGATGAATATGATGACAATACCAAGTCGGATTGATGCGTCTTTGAATCATGACAAGTGGAGACGCCACAGCTACTTTCAATGATCGGTAGTACATGATTCGAAAACGAAACAGTTGCCGCAGTTTCGGGCAACGCTTCGGCTATATGTGAGTGAGTACAACCAACAAAGAACCCTAAAGAAGATATTACAACAAGGATAAATATCCGCATTTCCGATTTAACTCAACAGTGAGCCTGCAAAACTACGGATTCCAGGTTATGATAGTGTTAACAAAAAAAAGGAGTAGGCATGAGAACATATCTACTCCTTAGAATAAGAAAGATAAAAGTTATGCGTTGCCCGTCGTTGATGAGCCGCCCATCGCGCTCATATCGCTCGATGAACTTTCGGCGATCGACTTACGCATTGCAGTATCCGACTGGACGTTTTGCATATTATAATAATCCATCACGCCAAGCTTACCGTTACGGAATGCTTCGGCAATTGCAATGGGGATGAGTGCTTCGCTTTCGACCACTTTCGCACGCATTTCTTGCACTTTTGCTTTCATCTCTTGCTCGAAAGCGATAGCAGAGGCACGGCGCTCTTCGGCTTTTGCGCGAGCGATCTTCAGTTCGGCTTCAGCTTGATCGCTCTGAAGTTTAGCACCGATATTTTGCCCGACATCAACGTCAGCAATATCGATCGAAAGAATTTCGTAGGCTGTGCCAGAGTCGAGACCTTTGTTGAGCACGGTCTTTGAAATATTATCAGGGCTTTCGAGCACTTCTTTGTGCGATTGTGCCGAACCGATAGTCGTAACAATACCTTCGCCCACACGAGCCAGGATCGTCGCTTCGCCGGCACCACCGACGAGGCGCTCGAGATTAGCACGTATCGTCACACGAGCAACAGCCGTCACCTGAATACCATTTTTGGCAACAGCCGCAACCGGCGGTGTTTCGATCACTTTCGGATTGACTGAAAGCTTCACAGCTTCGAGCACGTCACGACCCGCAAGATCAATAGCTGCGGCGCGATCAAAATCGAGATCGATATTTGCTTTGTGAGCACTAATAAGAGCATTGATCACTCTTGGGACATTACCACCAGCCATATAGTGGGCTTCGAGGAGTGGAATTTCGACAGGGATACCCGCTTTGGTAGCGGTGATCTTTGCACGAACGATCACATCTGCAGGTACTTTACGAAAACGCATCCCGACGAGATCGCCAAAAATGCGAACGTGAACACCTGACGAAAGTGCTGTGATCCAAAGCCCCAGACGCATAACTGAGAGCAAAATGATCAAAAAGAAGAAAGCGGCAATGACGATGCCAAGTGTGAGGTTACCGATGGGGTTCATATTTTCCATTTCAAAATAAGATGAATAGACTACAAATCTACGATAAATGTAGAGCCATTAGCAATAAGTGAGAAGAAAAGAGGAATAAAAAAAAGGGGTTTATACGACAACCCAAGCTTCTTTGAAGATCACTTGTTTGGTAAGGGGGAGCTTATAACCCAAGAACCGCTCGCCGACCGATTGAAATTTTGAGGGGATATCACTGACGAGAAACAAATGATCGGGAGCATTAACTGTTGCATTTCTTTTTTGCTCTTTCACATTGCGAGCCGCAACAGCACCACTATTAATGAGCTTGACATCAGTACCCATATAATCGCCGATCACTTTTGACAGAACAGGATAATGAGTACAACCCAAGATGAGCGTATCAACTCCAGCTTTTTTTAACGGGCGGAGATATTCTTCGGCAATAAGCTTTGCGGCACTATGATCTTGCCAGCCTTCTTCGGCAAGCGGCACGAAGAGTGGGCAAGCCTGTGAAAATGTCTGGATATTTTTTCCTGAGGAGATTGCCATAATACCTTCATCGTATGCTTTGCTCGAAACGGTGGCTTGCGTGCCGATGATACCAATACGATTATTTATTGTGGTGGCAACTGCCTCGATGCAAGCAGGTCCGATCATCCCGATCACCGGAATATTTCCGGCGGTTGCTTTTACAACGTCAAGTGCAACAGCACTGACGGTATTGCAAGCAACAACGATCAACGATGGATTATGCTGTAACAGGAGTTCGGTATCTTCGCTTGCATAGCGACGAATGATCTCGACAGATTTTGATCCGTACGGTACACGCGCCGTATCACCAAAATAGACGATGCGCTCATTCGGGAGTTGCTCGAACAACTCATGGACGACCGTCAGACCGCCGATCCCTGAATCAAATACTCCGATCGAAGAATCTCTCATTAATGCTTTATATCTATAGAGTCAGAATGCGGAGCTTGCTCAATATGCGCTCCGGGTACTCTGCGAATCGGGTGACCTGCAGAATCAAGTTTCATACCGGGTGGAAGTTTTTGGTTTAGCACCGGGGGGCGTTCTTTCTGCATCTTCTGAAGTGCCTCTTGGCGCAGTGGTGCTAAATTAGCATTTACTGTACGAGTAACATAACTACTGGTCTCGTTCGTGGCGCGTTGCAGTTGGGGGAGTGCTAAATACACTTTCATCCCCTCGGGAGTTTTAATAAATTCTAAAAACTTTTTCAGATCGGGCAAGTCCAAATGTTCACGATACATTGCATAGTAGATCTTTTCGTAAGCATTATTATCGATACCGGTCATTGCAAGTTTATGTGCAACGGCAGTATCAATGCCCTGTACAGAAAATGTGCGGCTGATGCGATTATAGAATTCTTGAGCATCAACGTACGCCGTTTTCTGCGGTCCGATCAGCGCATACAACTGTTTAAAAGTCTTTGCATACTCAATGCTATCTTTGTATGAATTGCTCATTTCTTCCCGAGAGACACTACGACCAGGCTTTTCTTTCTTGGGCTGCGCTAAGACGACAGTTGCGCAACAGACAATTAGTAATAATACAACAAATGCTTTCATATTTAGAATGGTAATGTAGATTTCTAAAAACCGAAAATATTGAGAATAGGTTACCGCACTTCTGACAGATCACCATTGAGCTGACGCCATGAGTCACCACTTTGCACTTCGAAGAGTGTAACAGGATGCACTTCCCATTGTGAGCCACGAGATTTACCTACTTCGTCGGGATGCTCTTGATCCCACATTACCCAGCCCGAAATGCGAACCTTTGCGTTGTTGCGAACGAGTGCTTGAACGTAACGAAGCCGCCACTCGGGAAATTGCTCTTTCCAATATGGTGTCATTTCTACGATGACCCCTGTATTTTTATTGACATCCGGTGATGAGGCGATCCAGATATGATAATCACGAAGCGAATCACTATGTCCGTTGCAACTTTCAGGCCCCGATTCTTTCGCGGCAACTAAATATCCCGTCACCCGAACGCCGAGTGATTCGTACTCCTGAGCTTGATTATTTGCCGACGTCCCCCATTTTGATCTATATTTTTTCCCAGCAACATCAAGTTCGGAGTGCGGAAAGCTGAGAATGTCATCAACCGAGACGTCTCGGAATGATTGCGGTGCCGACCATCTATTCTTTTGCTTATTGAGCAACGGGTCACCCCCTGTGCCTTCGGGCCCGAACCCATGAAACGTCGCAGGAGCCTGTCCCGACTGCGTAGTAACAGGAATTGGTGTAGTAGTCGTCGAGTGTTTTGAAACAATGAAATATAGAATCACAAGCATAACTATTATGCCGACGATGATGATAATCTTGTTTTGTTGTTTCACAAACTTACAATGATAAGACGTTTATTTCTGCACAGTCTCGACGCGTTTCCACCCAGTGATCATCGACCAGAAATTCCACCACCCAGCGGTCACCACCATAAATAAATGTCCGAGAAAAAAGAACACGATCAGTGCCATAAAGATAAAATGAAACCACCGAGCAAGATCATAGCCGCCAAAAATAAATGCTATCTCTTGAAAGGTTACCGGCATATACATTGCCAAACCCGATAGCGTCACCCCGATACCAAGAAATGGAACGCTGGTATAAGCAAGCTTTTGAAGAGCATTATACTTATCTGTTTTAGGATGCTCTTTGTTAATGCGAAGATAGTATTTGATCATCGGTAAAATACCGTGAATATCTTTGGTTCTAAAGATCGTCGTTTTTCTACCGTGACGAGTTGCAACGTTATAAATAACAGCGAGCACTCCATTAAGCACGAATATCCACATCGCAAAAAAATGCCACTGCCTCGCGCCTCCCAACCAACCGCCGAGAGTAACCCAAGAAGGGAATTTAAAAGCAAAAAGAGGAGATGCATTAAAGATTCGCATTCCGCTGGAGACCATGATCAACAGCGCAATAAAATTGAGCCAATGGGTGACTCGAATGACCAAAGGGTGTTGAAATATTTTGGCGGGCTTCATTTTCATACACGCTTATAGCCCTGCATTCCAATCATACCCTTGATCTTCCCAATATCCGCCGGGCTTCGTATTAGTGACAACAAGCTTGAATATCCACTTCGCGCTTTTATAGCCAAGCTTCGTGGGCATTACTATTCGGCAGGGCGCACCATGCTGAAGCGACAGAGGCTTGTTGAAGGCTTCGTAGCAAAGCAGTGTTTCGGGGTGTCGTGCGCTTTCCATATCATAACCTTCGTAATATTTATCAGCACACTCGACAGCAATATATTTTGCATTGGAATCAGCACCGACCCAATCGAGGAAATACCACAAGGCAACCCCACCCCACTTAATATTTTGGCTCCACCCTTCAACGCAGACGTGTTTTGAGTTTTGCACTTGCTTCTGAAGCTCTTTGATCTGGGCAAGCGAATAATATCCGGGATGTTTGACGAGTCCGGTTACATACAGTCGCCAATTTTCGGTAGTATCAGAAGGAGGGGTGTGAGTATCGTAATCATTCACTCGAAATTTCGATTCCGGAGTGAGATCTTTGTCTTCTATCTTCGGGGCGAGTTTGTTCTTGCTAAAAGCAGCTTGTTGGACCCCATCGTTAAACTTTTGAAAACTGCGAAGACCTTGTTCGATCTTGCCCGATGGTGTCGCATCACACGAGCACAAGAGCACACTTAAAAAAACTATACAAAAAAAATCAAAGGTTTTCATCGCGTTGCGTTCTTTTTTATGCAAACATTCAGAACAAAGATACAGATTTTTTGCGAGAAGTATGCCAAATCTGAGGCAACACTCTTAGTGCCAATCGACTAAGATCACAAACAGTAAAAAGACAAAAATGATGAAGACCCAAATACCCATACCGATGATCACGAATCGGAATTTACGCTCGCGGTTTGTCAGCACAGGAGCCGGTAACACCCTGCTCTACCTTTACTAAAATAGCCAGTGGGGTTGGAAAGCCCACTCGAGCGATATCATCAAGATCAAAATACCCGCAACCGCAAGAGGTGCGTATGCGATCACCGATAAGAAGCCAGAGTCATATTTCAAGTGCATAAAATACACCGCGACTAACCCTGCTTTGACCAAAGCAAGTGCGATCAACAAAATGATCATTGGTGTTTTGGGCATACCGATCATCGTCAGCCCAACCTCGACAAGGGTGAGCACTGCAAGCGCGATGAAGATCTTGATGTATGTCTTGGTATGATTTACAGGAGCGTGTTCCATAACCGCTAAGATCTAAGTTAGATGAGATAAACGAGTGTGAAAAGAATGATCCAGATCAGATCGACAAAATGCCAATACAAGCCGGCAACTTCGACAACTTCCGCAGTGTCCTGACGTTTGCGAAACCAGCTAATTCCACGAATAAAGATGTAAGGTGCGCCACCGGCAACCATCGGAATAAGCACGTGCGGCAAGCCAGGCCAAGTTTTTGTTGGTCCGAAAAATAGAAAGAGTGTTAGGCCGAAACATACCAATCGGAAAAGATTAATAAACCAATAATTCTCTTTTTTATGCTTATCGACAGGTCCGAGCCAAAGTGCGATCGTTAGTGCCAATAGATACAGCACTCCCGAAAACACATGAATTCCATGAAAACCCGTTAAACTAAAGAATGTGGCATCAAAAAGACTATTGCCCATTCCCATGTGATCTTTGACGATCAGGTGATAGTACTCACCGTACTGAACGCCGAGGAAGATCGCGCCACCAACGACGGTGACCAAAAGCCACAAGATCGTTTTTTTAATATTCTTGAAGCTGGCTGCCTGAACGGCCATAACCATCGTCACGCTCGAACAGATCAGCACAAAGGTGTTAATAGCTGTTAGCGGAATATCAAGTGGGTAATGCTCAATACCATGAGCATGATTTTCCGGACCAGGCCATAAGTCGCCAGAACCGATGCGGACGGAAATATATGCCGCAAAAAAGCCCATGAACATCAAGGCATCCTGACACAGAAAAAGCCACATAAAGACTTTTCCCATCGGGGTTCCGGTACTGGTATAAACCGGAGCTTCTTGGTGATGCTCTTCGGAATGAGTGTTTTGTAAAGCTATCTCTGACACGGCGTAAGTATTTCAGAAATTGTGAATAACGAAGTACAAATATACGGAATTGTGAGGCAGAGTGTAAAATTCGTGGATTATTGGACACTCTGGAATTTGTATCAACTCCCAAGAGAAAAGAGCGTGGTAACTTCAAGACGAATTTTTCGTTAAATGAAACACGCAATGTTAGTAATACCCGAGCGATATTCCAGACCATTCCTTGATGCGGTTCGAACGACGTTTAGTTCTATCCGCCATCGCAACTACCGACTGTTCTTTTTTGGGCAATGTATCTCCCTTGTCGGAACATGGCTTCAAAACACCGCTCTTGCTTGGTTGGTCTATCAACTAACCCGTGATTCAAGAGCACTCGGGCTTATGAGCTTTCTCGGTGCTGTTCCTATTCTGTTATTTGGCATCTATGCCGGTACGGTTGCTGACGAGTATCCTAAGCGTACTATTCTCATCTGGACACAATCATTCGCCGGAATTTTTGCTATCGCTCTTGCAATATTCGTTGGCATAGGCTGGACACAGATCTGGCTGCTTGGTTCGATCAACTTACTAACAGGTATTGTGATCGCTTTCGATCTCCCCACTCGGCAAGCATTTGTCGTCGAGATGGTAGGTCGTGAAGACCTCACGAATGCTGTTGCCCTAAACTCGGCTATTTTTAATGGGGCACGGTTGATCGGTCCGGCTCTCGGAGCAATAATTATTTCGGCAGTCTCTATCGAGATCTGCTTCTTGCTCAATGGAATTTCTTTCCTTGCGGTCATTCTCGGTTTATGGATGATGCGCTTGCCGAAACATGAGCAACGTGAAAAAAAGGTCAGAGAGATCTCGAGAGTAAAAGCGATGCGCGAGGGACTGGACTATCTCTATCAAATTCCAAATTATCGAGCATTAATGGTTTTGGTGGTGACCATGACACTGTTTGCTTGGAGCTACACGGTGCATCTACCGGTGATAGCGGTCGAAGTATTACACGGAAGTTCTTCGACCTATGGTGCACTGCTCTCGGCTAATGGCGTTGGAGCTTTACTTGCGGCACTGACACAAGCGGCGTTCGGACCACGGTTGCGAGCTCGTTACGTTATCTACTTTTCGATCTTGGTGTTTGTCATCTCGATCTCCTTGATACCACTCTTCAGTACGATCGTCCCCGTAATGATCTTGCTCGGAATGACCGGATGGAGTATCATCACTTTTTTTATCACCGCCAACTCAACGATCCAACGTTTCGTACCCGATGAACTCCGCGGCCGAGTGATGGGTATCTATTCGCTTTCTTTTGCAGGATTGTTTCCCTTCGGTAGTCTGCTGGCGGGCTTCTTAGCACATACTTATAGTATAGGTGTATCAATGTGGGTTGATGCGGCAGTATTGTTTATTGTGGCAAGTCTCACCTTTAACTTTGTCAGAAAGCTTCCGAGCCTTACACAAATATCCGAACAAACAGGCTCGAGGACCATCTCTCTCGACATTATGAAGCAAGCCATCATAGTCTAAGACGGAACTTCTTCTATTCAAATATCAGTAGTATAAACGATCAAATAATTTATTTTATTCTATGCGTACTCTGCTATTACTTTTAGGTGCTGTGACAATGTTTGGTTGTCTTGGTTGTAACGAGAACAGCACTCAGGTGATCATTAATAGAATGGTCATCAGTCCGAAAGTATTGACCTATCAATCGGGAGAATCAACGAAAACACTTTCGATCACCCATACTTGCACTTGCCCATTCAATTGGACCGTAGCGGTACTCCCTCCGAATGGTGTGCTCAAAGATACAACCGGAACTTGGGATAATCCCTCAGTCCCTATTGAAATCGATCGCTCCAAATTGACGGTCGATACACTTCAAACTATGCTCCGTATTTCCAGTACTTTTGGTATCGATACCATCAGAGTCACCATCATAAAATGATCGGCGAGTATATCATGCTTTAAAAAGAAAAAGGCTCCGATCACTCGGGGCCTTTTTACAAAAACAAATTGAAAGAAAATTATTTCTTCTTCATTTCGTCTTTTTTCATCTCGTCCTTCTTCATCTCGTCCTTTTTGGTCGAGTCAACAACTGTAGTAGTGGTAGTTGTTGTTGTAGTAGCTGCAGGGGCCGGAACCGGAGCAACCATTACAGAATCAGCGGGTTTGACTTCTTCAGCCTTTTTTCCGCAAGAAATAACGCCGACAGACATAGCTGTCAAAGCACAAAGCACAAAGATATTACGAAGCCTCATTGTAATTACCTCTATCATTTATTAGTGAAAAAAACAAGCAGTACACACCAATCCCTATTTTTGACGATAGAAAGGTGGCTGTGCAGCACTTTCTGATTAAAAAACACTCAGTATGCAAATATACGGAATTTGCCGAACTAAGACAAAAAAACCAGAAAAAGCGTTTCATCTTTATTTGTCGTATTTTCCTTTGTCGTTGCTACAACTGATATCTGAACCCGAAATAGCTTCCAAAACGTTGAGTGTCGTCTATGGCATTATCTATTTATAACACGCTCAGTCGAAGCAAAGAGACTTTTCAGCCGATCGAACCCCATAAGATTGGGATGTATGTCTGCGGACCGACCGTCTATTCCGACACCCACATTGGGCATGCCAAAAGCTATATTAGCTTCGATATCGTTCGTCGCTACCTTTGCTTTCTCGGCTATAAGGTGACCTATGTCTTGAATATCACCGATGTCGGGCACTTGACCGATGACGCTGATGAAGGTGAAGACAAACTCGTAAAAAAAGGGCTTGAGACGAAGCAGCACCCAATGCAGATAGCCGAGACCTATACTCGGAGCTTCTTCGAAGAAATGGCGAAACTCAATGTCCTACCACCCGATATTGCTCCACGGGCTTCGGGTCATATCATTGAACAGATAGAAATTATCAAAGACTTGATCGCCAAAGGTTTTGCCTACGAAGCAGGCGGCAATGTCTATTTCGAAGTCGCAAAAGACGCTGAGTACGGAAAACTATCAGGTCGTAAAGTTGACGACCAAGAGGCATCGGGCAGAGTCGAGACAAGAAGCGATAAACGAAATCCTCAAGATTTTGCACTCTGGAAAAAAGCCGAAAAAGGACATATTATGCATTGGGCTTCGCCATGGGGCGATGGGTTTCCCGGCTGGCATATCGAGTGTTCGGCAATGAGTATGAAATATCTCGGCGAGACATTTGATATTCATGGCGGAGGGATCGAGAACCAATTTCCGCATCATGAGTGCGAGATAGCCCAAAGCGAATCTTCGACCGGCAGGCAATTTGTGCGATATTGGATGCACAATAATATGGTGATGGTCGATGGGAAAAAGATGGGGAAATCATTGGGCAATTCGAGCTATCTGAAAGATCTCTTTCTACAGTTCGACCCGATGACACTCCGCTTCTTTCTCTTGCAGTCACACTATCGTAGTACAACCGAGTTCAAGACCGAGGCGATCATTGCAGCTGATACCGGTTACAAAAAATTGCTGGCTACATTTGATAAACTTCGCGATAATGTTGGTGTCGTTGAGATCGGTATGCTCACAACCGAAGAGCTTGCTCATCCGATCGTTCAACAATTTATAGAAGATATGAACGATGACTTCAATACATCCAAAGGCATTGCTCAACTCTTCGACCTATCGAGAATAACCAACGAAGCACTTTCATCAGAAGGTGATCCGAAGTTATTAAAATCATTGTTTCACATCTGGAATGTTCTTGGAGGTGAGATCCTCGGTATTATCCCAAAGGAGCACACGGGGAATGTCCAGAACGGGGACGTCCTTGATAATGTGATCGAAACGATCATTGGTTGGCGCAAAGAAGCGCGAACGAACAAAGATTATAAAATGAGCGATGCCATCCGAAACGACCTCGAATCAGCAGGAGTCTTGCTCGAAGATGCAAAAGACGGAACGACCAGCTGGAGTGTAAAATAATTTATGTTTGCTTTTACGCTTCTGTGTTTCGTCTCTCTTTTTACGATGGTCAACCCCATCAGTATTATCCCTGTCTTCAATTCGATGACGGCTTCACTAACTCCGAAAGAAGTTCGGAGGGTCGCATTGCGAGCATCGATCACAGCACTGATCACCCTCATCTTCTTTGCACTTACCGGGCAGTTTGTTTTTAAGTTTTTTCAGATCTCTATCCATAGTTTTCGTTTGGTCGGTGGGGTGATATTCTTTATTATGGGCTATGAGATGCTTCAGGCACGTCTGACAAGAACCAACTACGACGAACAGACGACCAGGAAGCAATATATGCAGGATATTGCTATTACTCCGCTCGGCATTCCCATGATCTGTGGTCCGGGGGCTATCACCACGATCATCGTCTTAATGAACCAAGGAGATACTTTAGTCGAACAGTCGATCGTGATCGGGGTCACATTTTTGATCGTATCGATCGTCTATGTCGCACTCATTAGCGGAAACAAGATATTAAAACTCGTCGGCGACAGTGGTAATAAAGTAGTGCTCCGGCTAATGGGTCTCATCGAAATGGTCATAGCCGTAGAGTGGTTTTTTGCGGGTTTGAAGCCTATTCTCCGTGATATATTCAAGATCCATTAGAGCTTCGGACAATATTCCATTACTAATTATTCACGCTTGTAACCGTTGCCCAATGCTCCCGTAAGGGTATGGGTATGGAAAAAAATGAAACTTTTGCCATACAAATTCACTTTACAAGCGTCAATTTTCGATAGGATAATACTATCAATTAATGCAACTTTAGGAGGAAAAACCTACAATGCTATCCGTTAAACGTTTATTTTTCTTTGCAGTCGTAATTGCTGCTTTACTTTCAACCGGCTCGATCAAGACCTACGCACAGAAGATCGGTGTCGTAAATGGTAATGATGTTCTTGGCACCTTTGATGATGCGAAGAAGGCTGATGAAAAGATCAAAGCAATGAGTCTGCTTTACACAGACACCTTGACGATGATGAACAAAGCCGCTCAGGAAAAAGCTGAGGGTTACAAGAAAATTCTTTCGACGATGTCTGAAGATGCTAAGCAAAAAGCTCAGGCTGAGCTTGACGTCTTAGGTCGGAACATTCAAGAGTACCAGAATTCAAGATTCAATCAACAAGATGGTATGGTTCTCAAGGCAAGAAACGAAATGGTAAAGCCAATTCTTGAAAAGATCCAGGCCGCGGTTGCTACAGTCGCCAAGAAGAAGAAGCTTGATGTGATCCTTGATAGAGGCAATGTCGTGTATGTGAACAGTGATGTTACTGACATTACCGAAGACGTAAAGAAAGCGTTGAAATAAGGGTACACCGTTCTTCCCTATTTTACGGGCATTTTTTTAAGACGCGTTTGCTTCTACTATGGGAGCAAACGCGTTTTCATTTTCTCCTTAGTCGTTAATTTTTTATCGTTATGAATCTTCGTCGCTATATTAGCCGCCTGAGTGTATTAGTATTGTTGTTGATCATTCAACAGGATGTGTCGGCGCAAAGCCGTATTGCATACGTTGATGCAATGAAGCTCTTGAAGCAATTACCCGAAGCAATGGATGCTGAGTCACATCTGAACCAGTTTGTTTCGCAATGGAACAAAGAGGTTGCTGATCTGGAGACCGAACTCAATCGCAAACGAGTAGATTATGATCGTAAAAAATTAATTATGAGCGATGCCGAACGTTCGGCTGCCGAACTTGATATTTCGGAATTGAGAAAACGTATTGACCAATATCGTCAAACGAAATATGGACCCAGTGGCGAACTTGCCACTCAACAAGAAGGTCTTATGAAATCGGCATACGACAAACTATTGAAAGCTATTGAAGATGTCGCTCTCGAATCAAAGTACGATTATGTCTTTGACAAAAGCTCAAAGGAGATCGCTTTGCTTTATACCAATGCAAAATTTGATCTGACAAATGCCGTCGCAAAAAAACTTGGTCTTGAAACCAATGATATTTTCAGCATTCCGTTGATCAATAACACCAAGCCGCAACAACAGCCAAATATGCCTCCACCAGATCAACGAGGTCAACCACAGCCGCCGCCCCAGACCGACCCGTCAAGGAGACCACCGATCCCACTTGATCCCCAAGCACAACCGCACTAAAACGTATCGTTATGCAACTTCTTGAGCTTGCAAAAAAGATCGGCATCGAACGCATCGACGGTAATGCTGAAGCCATAGAGATCACTTCGGTTGGTACGATCACTGATGCTGGTGAACAGAGCATCAGTTTTATTGCAAATCCGACTTACGAACATTTTATTACCGAAACAAGCGCTCGCGCAGTTATTGTTGGATTAGGGTTTGAGGTACCTGAAAAAATCGGAGCAATACCGATCTTACTCCGAAGCGAAGACCCATACATCGCCTTTGCAAAAGCATCAGCAATATTAAATCCGAGAACACCTGTATTTTCCGAGCGGCTTGCCCGAACTGCTGTGATCGATCCCGACGCAGTCATCGCTATGACTGCCATCATCGGTGCACATACATTTATTGCACATAATGTAATCATTGGTGAAGGAACGGTCGTCCATCCGAACTGTACTATATATGATGGAGTAGTCATCGGGGCAAATGTCGTAATAGGTGCAGGGACGGTGATCGGGTATGACGGCTTCGGCTTTGCTAAAAGCGCTGACGGGAGTTATCTGAAAGTACCCCAAACAGGCGGAGTCATCATCGAAGATGACGTCGAAATTGGCGCGAACTGTACTATCGATAGAGCCGCGATCAGCAATACCATTATCCGTCGAGGCGTGAAGCTCGATAATCTTGTACATATTGCTCATAATGTCGAGATCGGCGAGGATACCGTGATCGCCGCACAAACAGGCATCTCCGGCTCAGCAAAGAACGGAAAAGATAATCAGATCGCCGGGCAGGTTGGGATGATCGGCCATATCTATACAGCCGATGGGGTCACGATCATTGCTCAGTCGGGTGTATCAAAATCATTGACGAAGCCCGGAGTCTATCAAGGAGCGCCAGCAAAAGAAGTACGGAAAGCATTCCGACAAGAAGCCGCACTTCGAATGCTTCCTGATCTTTTGGATAGAGTCAGAATACTTGAAGAGAAACTTCGCGACGCTAAGAAGTAGTTATACTTATTCGATATAATTTTAAACCATATTAAATGTCAAATACAATTGGTGATTACCAAACGCTTGAATGTTCGATCGATGCTCTTGTAGCCACGATCACGATCAACCGTCCCGAAAAATTAAATTCGCTTTCAACGGCAGTACTCGATGACCTGAGACATTTGGTAACGGATCTGAGAATGCGCGATGA
Organism: Kapaibacterium sp. (SeqCode); assembly: GCA_038229915.1. Lineage (GTDB taxonomy): Bacteria > Bacteroidota > Ignavibacteria > Palsa-1295 > Palsa-1295 > JAFDZW01. Next base: position 98,037 of record JBBRNY010000001.1, read on the forward strand.
TGTTCGCTCGGTCATTATTACTGGCAAAGGTGAAAAGGCTTTCGTTGCCGGTGCTGATATTTCTGAGCTTGCTGCGCTCAATGACCCCGAAGAAGGGCGCGAGTTTGCACTGATGGGCCAGTCGGTATTTAGTTTGATCGAGACTTCGCCCAAACCATTTATCGCCGCAGTCAATGGATTTGCACTTGGTGGTGGCTGTGAATTAGCGTTAGCATGCCATATTCGTATTTGTTCGGAGAACGCAAAATTCGGGCAACCGGAAGTGAACCTCGGTATTATCCCTGGCTATGGTGGCACACAACGCCTGACACGTATTCTCGGCAGAACAATGGCAACCGATCTTATCCTAACAGGGCGACAAATGGATGCTCGCGAAGCACTCGAACAAGGTCTCGTTGCACGAGTTGTCCCCATTGCCGATCTACTTCCGACAGCTGTTTCAATGGCAACGACGATAGCCTCAAAAGCACCGCTGGCTATCAGCGCCGCCCTTGAGTGTATTGTTGAAGGAATAGATGAGTCAATTGATGAAGGTCTCGGGAGAGAAGCCGAACGGTTCGGGCAGCTTACGACCACCGCCGATTTCCACGAAGGCACCACTGCTTTCCTCGAAAAACGCAAAGCACAATTCTTGGGAAAATAAACACTCACTTCCGTAATCGATAGTATGACTGCAGACGAGCTTCGCTTTTATTATGCATTATACCTTTGTGATGGAATCGGCGCACAGCGATTGATCGCTCTAAGGACGTACTTCGGTGATGCACAGCGTGCCTTCGAAGCGTCGGCGAAGCAACTCGAGCGAACCCCGGGTTTTGGTCCCAATCTTGCAGAGCAGTGTGTTGCATCGAAAACCGAAGCACTCGAAACTGCCGATAGTCACCTAAACGTATTGCCTGAAAATATTTCTGTTCTCACATTCTTTGACCAACAATACCCCGAGCAACTCCGAAATATTTTCAATCCTCCGGCACTGTTGTTTTATAGCGGAAACATCGAGCTCTTATCATCAGAGAGAAATATTGCCGTGATCGGTACTCGAACGATCACCGATTATGGCAGACGCATCACCACAGAGTTATGTAAAACATTTGCACAGCATTCGGTCACTGTCACCAGCGGTTTTGCAACAGGAGTTGATACCGTTGCCCACCGAGCGGTCTTTGAAGCGGGCGGCTCAACCATTGCCGTGCTTGGTTCAGGAATAAATGTGATCTACCCAGCTTCAAACAAATCATTTGCGAAGGAATTGATCTCCTCTGATAGAGGCTTGATCGTCTCAGAACTTGCTTTCGGGGCACGCCCTGATGCAAAGAATTTCCCGTGGCGCAATAGGATCGTCAGCGGACTTGCTTCGGCAAGCGTTATTATTGAAAGTGACGACCGGGGCGGCTCAATGATCACCGCTTCGATCACTATTGACCAAAACCGCGAGGTCTTCGCCCTTCCCGGAGATGTTGACCGGCCAATGAGCCGCGGACCCAATTTATTACTTGCCGAGAACCGGGCAAGGCCTTTTCGCTCAGCTGTTGATATCTTAAAGGCTATGGAATGGCTTGATCCAGACACGAAAAACGCCCCAAAACCCAAGAAAAATAATCGCATTGGGATGTCATTAATTCAGGAGCAACTCGTTGCTATACTTGACCTTGCGGGTGAACCCATCTATATAGATACTGTCGTAGAACGAAGTGGGGTTGATGTACAAACAGCACTGGTACAACTGCTCGAATTAGAGTTCAATGATGTTATCCAACAATTACCGGGGAAACACTTTTCCACTATTTTTTAAAAAATAGTTTGTAACCTTTTGGGGGTCAAGTGGTCTTTTGTATGGTGGGGTAGAGTTTTTTGCGTATTTTAGTACTTCGAAATTCGCCTACTCTACACGGAAATCGGTGAATGAAGCCACGAAACGCGTTTTTTGACTTGGATGATCCTAAACTGTACTGGGTGATCATTGGGTCGTAAGGCACGAAAATTTTCTAATTCATAACTTCATCAGTACAATTAATCACGGAACAAGATGAAAAATCGGCTACTATCTCTTGCAATTCTGGCGTTGGTGAGCGTAATGCTTTTCGGAGCAGATCGTTCATTCGCGCAGGGAAGCCGCCGCGGAGAGCCTAACGTTCTTTCAACAGGCTATTATGCTGTTGATACGGACGATAATGCTCCTTTGCCATGGCGCCCAAACTATTACTTCGTTGATACCTCGTATCAACCTTTCCTTTGGCATCGTGTCAGAAGCGGTCCGCGTCAGTTCGCCGCTCCTGGTGAACAGAACTACTTCTTCTATCGCCCAGATCAAGTCGCGAACTTGAACACGATGGATACTATTGACAATTGCTTGGCAGGTCCGCTTCCTATCGGATTTACCTTCAATTTCTTTAGTCAAGATTATGACTCGGTAACTATTTCTTCAAATGGGTATCTTGGCTTCCGTCCTCGTTCAGAAGGCTTAGCTGGTTCACCGCCGTTATATTCACAACCGAATAAAACGTCTCCGATCGCTGATATGAAGAATACTCCGAGCGGTGTACCTCAAGGTATCATTGCTGCGATGTTTGCTGATCTTGCATTCGTCACCGGCAATGACTCTACGAAGGTGTACGTTCGTACCAGTCCTGCTCTTGATACGTTCTATGTAAATTTTTATAATTTGCGTATGAGCACATTGAGTGGAAATCAGAACTTCATCGAAGGTGGGCCTGGCAGAGATGCTCTCTTCATCCAAAAGATGCAGGTCGTCTTCACTCGTGCTGACTCAAGCGTTCAGATCAATTATGGTCCTTTCTCTGGTCAGATATTCACATTGCCTATTGTGACTGCCGCTCGTGTATTCCAGCGCAACTCAACAATCGGCGTAATGAACGAGAGTCGTACTGAATATACATCGGTCAATACCGGAACACATTCTGGTAAAGGTCGTTGGGATGCAACTTCGAACATCACTTGTAAGATCTGTAACAAAGATTTCAAACAAGGCGGACAGTATGCTGTGAAGCTTGTTCGTTGGAAAAATATTGTTCGCGCTATCTCGGTTGATTTCCCGACTCGTAACTACGAGATCTGTCTCGGAACATCAGTCGCTCCGAAGGCAACTTACAAGAACGTCAGCTTGAACACTCAGACGTTCAAAGTGAAGTTCCAAATTCGTAACGTTGTAACAGGCGTTGCTGTCTATGGTCGTGTATTCACCCTGAATAGTGTACTACCTTCGGGTCAGGTTTCAACTGCAACAGGTGATTTCGCAACCTATGCGACTAACCCAAACATCTTGAACCAACTCGGTACCTTCAACGCTTGCGCAGTAGCAACAAGCTATGACGGCAACGATAACTATATCGGCGACCGTTGGCCTTTTGACGATACTGTCTGCATTCGTGTATTCGGTATTCGTACAACAGCGCTTCCGTTCAACGATCCTTCAGATAACTACGCTGCGACGATCAACTTTTCACTTCCTGACCAAACGAAGTGGGTTGCTATCGGACCGACCGTAGAAGAAGGCGATATTGTTACTTTTGATCCACCACCACCACGTTATGAAGCTGGTAGCGGTGTAGGTACCAACCAAATGTTGGATCCTGTGATCATGTTCGATCGTCTCGATCAAGCTGGTAATATTTACAGCGGTACTCGTACTGGTGATACGCTCATCAGCTTCCCGTTCAATATCGGTGGTCAGACCAAAGGCTCTGTTGCTTTTGATTATCAGAGAACTGGTAAGATCAACTTCCCACTCTATTGGGACGGTAACGTTCTCCAAGGTGCGGAAAAGACCATGTTGAACTCAAGCAATACAACAGTCCGCGCTGGTGATTCAATGATCGTCGAATTCAAAAAACCTAACGAGCCTGCTTGTAATCCATCAGCCGGTGGTTGGGTTCAAGTTGGTCAGATCGATGGTGGTAATGACTTCGAGTTTAAGCACTATAGTGTTCGTCTCGACGCATTTAGCACTCCTTCATTCACTTATTTGACGAACAACTTCCGTTTCCGTCTTCGCTTGAAGGCAAACGATAACGGCGCATATCCTCCGGATGATGATCCGGATGCATGGTATGTTGATAATCTTTCATTACAAGTACCACGTAAACCAGAGATCGAAGTAATGTGGGTTCGTGCTGTCACGCCTTACACACATTTACCAATGTCACAAGCGGTTTCGCTTCCGGTTTATGTTCACTTAGCAAACAATTCTTCGGATGTTGCTATCGCATTCCCGGTTCGTGTTCAAATTCTTGATCCGAACCAAAATACGGTGTATTGGGCGTTGCAAACCGTTACCTCGCTTCGCGCAGGTACCGATACAACGATCACTATGCCAGCTTGGAATGCTCAGAATGCCGGTACGGGCGGTATGTTCCGTATCCATGCATTCCTTGCAACATCTTCGTATGATTCTTATACACAGGATAATGGTACTTACACAGACTTCTTCCTTGATGCCGGTCAGCCGGGATCACCGCAAGAATTTGCTTATGACGATGGTAGCAATGATGCACCTGGAACAGCACTTGTTGATTTGAGTGCTTCAGGTAGCGGAGCTGCAAGAATCGTTTCACAGCAACAGTCACGTGGTGTTGGTTATCATGATCTTTCTGGTAGTATGGCTATGAAGTTCCGTTTGATCACCAAAGATACACTCTATGGTCTTCGCGTATACTTCGCAGCTGGTAACCAGGCAGATGATCCGATCCGTTTGACGATCTTCAAGGGTAAAGAAGGAAGCTGTATCCCAGGAAATGATACAGTATTCAACTCTTTGATCGCAGAGACCCGTAAAGGTCAGCTCTTCGATCAATACTGGCCGTACTACTTCCCAACTCCGATCGTGTTGGCACCTGGTATTTATTGGGCTTCTGTAAGTCAGTTGTCTCTCAGTAACTACTTTATGGGCGCTGATATTTCTCGTGGTGGTGGTCGTATCGTTGTCACAGACCCACAGGTACCGATCATTCCGCCGATCTATAGTGATCCGTTCGGAACGAACATCGGTCAGGATCTCAACACTGGTGATATCTCTTGCGTCTATGCAATGGAAAATATTGCTAACAGTGGTAACTGGGCTATTTGGATGCCGGGTAGTGGCTTTTGGCCTCCGATGTATCCATCAGCTTTCAGCAACTACCTCGCATGGGGTACGTATATCTGTAATCCTTGCGGTGACGGATTCTTTGCACCATACTATTGGAACAATGCAGGTTCGTACAATCCTATGATTCGTGCAATGGTTAGCCAAACTGGTATCTTGCCAGTCGAACTTACTTACTTGCATGGCAAGAGCGATAACGGCAAAGCTGTTCTCACATGGGCTACCGCTCAGGAAAAGAACAACCAAGGCTTCTTCGTTGAACGCCGCCGTGTTGACCAAGCCGACGGATTCTTCGAAAAGATTTCGTTCGTCAATGGTAAGGTCAATTCGAATACCGAAACCGGATATTCGTTCGTTGATCGCAACGTAACACCTGGTACATATACCTACCGCTTGACCCAAATGGATCTTGATGGTAGCCAACATGTCACCAATACGGTTAATGTTGAGATCGGTGCTCCGACGAACTTCACGTTGGAACAGAACTATCCGAATCCGTTCAATCCGTCAACTGACATCAGCTTCACATTGCCAGAAGGCGCACCAACCAAACTCGTGATCTACAACACGCTTGGTCAGGTCGTCCGTACGCTTGTCGATGGCTATGTCAAGACCGGTACAACAACCGTTCATTTTGACGCGAAAGACGATGCTGGTAACGAACTCGCAAGTGGTTCGTACCTCTACAAGATCAATAGCGGATCGTACACTGCGACCCGTAAAATGAACTTGTCGAAATAATCGGTCAATAGATCATTAACAAAAAAGCCCCGCTCGTAATGAGCGGGGCTTTTTGTTTTATAAAAAGAAATGAAATGAGTTGGGTAAGGAAAATAGAACCAAAAAAAAGGTTATCCGCCAATGACACCACGATCTGAATGACGATAAAAATCGAGGATCACTTGCACCTCAGCGATATTCAGATCCTGATTTGCTTCGATAGTGCTCATTGCATCTGTGAAGTTCAGACCCGAGAAATAAATAAGTTTATACGCATCCCGGATCTTCTTGATCGCCTCTTTTGTAAAGCCGCGTCGCTCTAAACCGATCTTATTGACACCAACAAAACGAGGAGGTTCATCTGCAATCAGTGAATAAGGCGGCGCATCTTTGGTGAGCATTAATGCTGCGCCGACCATCGAGTATGCACCGATCATTGAAAATTGATGGACACCAGTAAGTCCGCCGATCGTAACGAACGAACCGATCGTGCAATGGCCTGCTACTTGAACGGCATTTGAGAGAATGACATGATCGCCGATCAAACAATCATGTGCAATATGAGAGTATGCCATGATTAGGCAATGACTTCCGACTTTGGTGATCGAGTCGTGTGTGCCGGCTTTTGAAGTTGTTGTATGAACGGTTGCTCGGTGGATAGTAGCAAACTCTCTGATGGTCGTATGATCGCCGATCTCGACGTATGTTTTTTCAGAGCCACTAAACTTGAGATCTTGTGGGACATTTGCGACAACCGCGCTGTGATGGATCACACATTCTTTGCCAATACGTGCGCCCGAGGCAATAAAAGCATGATGGGAGATGCTGGTCCCCTCACCGATGGTCACATCGCCATCAATGATCGCATAGGCACCGATCTCGACACCATCAGCAAGTTCTGCTGTTGGATCAATGATCGCCGTTGGATGGATCTTCGTTGCCACTATTTCGCTTCCTCGCGGTCAACAATGGCTGCCATTAATTCTGCTTCGGCGACAAGTTGATTATCGACGAAGGCTTGTCCGGCAAGTTGAAAAGATTTTCCTCTATTGCGAATCAACTTTACTTCGAATACCAATTGATCGCCAGGGGTGACAGGCTTACGAAATTTTGCTTTGTCGATCGCCATAAAATAGACCAACTTCGAGCTGGGGTCGCCCAACGAACCAAGCATCAGCATTCCACCGGTTTGTGCCATTGCTTCAAGAATGAGCACACCGGGCATAATAGGATTGCCGGGAAAATGTCCGGTAAAGAACGGCTCGTTATAAGTTACATTCTTAATGCCGACGATGCGCTCGGCACCGGGCTCAAGATCAAGTTCAAGAATACGATCAACGAGTAAGAACGGATAGCGATGAGGCATAATACGCTCGATCGCGGTAATGTCAAAGATCGGTGCACCCGGAGTATATTTCTTCAGATGCTTTTTCTTCTTGAGGATCGTCCGAAGTTTTTTTGCAAACTCTACATTCGAAGCGTGCCCAGGTCGGGCGGCTAATATCTGTGCTTGCATTGGCGCCCCGACAAGAGCGAGATCGCCAAGAAGATCAAGGAGTTTGTGGCGAGCAGGCTCGTTCTTGAAACGAAGCGGCTTATTGTTCAGCGTACCATGCTGACCTAAAATAACAGAGTCTTCGAGCCCCAATCGCTTTGTCAGTGCATCTATTGCTTCTTGTGTCGGATTTCCATCAACGATCACAATCGCATTATCAAGATTGCCACCTTTTATCAGTCCTTGCTCGCGAAGCATTTCGACTTCGTGTAGGAAACAGAACGTACGAGAAGGAGCAAAATCAGTAATAAATTCTTTTTCGAGTGAGAACAGCCCCGTATGCTGGCTACCAAGAGCGGGATTGTTATAATCAACCATCACTGTCATCCGATAATTGTCCGGTAATGGCAATGCAACGATCTCTACGCCCTTTTCTTCGTTGGAGTAGGAGATAGTGCTATCAATGACGAGATAACCCCGTGGTGCGTCTTGTTCATCAAATTCGGCTCGGAGCAATGAGTCAACATACGGTGTGGCGCTGCCATCGCCGATCGGTGGCTCATTTGCGGTGAGTTCTATCCGTAGGTTATCTATCTCAAGCCCCACGACTGCGGCTAAGACGTGCTCAACGGTATGGACACTTGCACCGTTATTTGAGAGGGTTGTGCCACGGGAAACATCGGTGACAAAATCTGCCAGTGCCGGTATTTCGGGTGCACCTTCGAGGTCGCGACGGACAAAGCGAATGCCGTAGTCGGCAGGCGCAGGATGAAACTCCATCGTACAGGAATTGCCGGTATGGAGACCCACACCTTCGAGCCGTACGACCTTTTTTATCGTTCGTTGGTTTGCACGCATAGTCTTGTCTAACAAAAATACCAATGGAAAGATAACCCCAGATCAAATTCGCAAACAAAGAATTAGGGCTTCTTCACGGCTGAGTTGGGGTTTTCCTTCGTAGATTTGTTTATCTTTGTTTCATAGGGGCTTTCTGCCCCATAAGAATTTGGTATATTATCGTTACAATATGACCATCAGATCGACTTTGGTATTTGTTACGGCACTGGTTGTGATCACCGGATGCCGCCCTTCGCAACAGACTCGTCGTGGCGATCAATCGCAAACGAAAGTTGCAGCCGCGTCTCAAACCAAAATGATGGACTCGCTCCTGATGGTGCAAAACAAGCTCATCACTGTTGTCGATACGATGTCGGGCATCATCAGCCAAGACCGCAAACGTATAGCCGAGCTTGAGCGCGAGATAATGAAGCTAAAGAGTTTGATCGAAGAGCGAGCACTCAATGGCAATCAGATCTCGCCACCATCGCTTCCACCACCAAGTTCAGAACCACAAGTTCAGCCTGATCGAAGTGTGACCGGTGCTCCGATACCAACACCACCGCAGCAAGCGGTTGTCACGACCTCGCCGCAAAATGACGAATATACATCAGCGCTGAGACAATTCAATAATGGAAAGTATGTTGATGCACTCACAGCCTTTGACGATCTCTCTCATAAAGACGGAAGCTCAGCACTTGCTCCGAACTATCTCTATTGGAAAGGCGAATCACTCTATGCGATGGGCGAGTATGCCGAATCGATACGAGCCTTTCACGAACTCTTAGATAAATTTCCCGAGTCAACGAAAACTGATGATGCTGAATTTAAGATCGCCGCAGCATACGAAAAAATGGGCGAACGGACAAATGCAAAAGCTGCCTATCAGCGCTTACTACTTTCTTTTCCTGATACTGAGTATCGGGCAAGAGCAGAAGCGCGGCTCAAGAAATTAAATTAAATCATAGCAATGAAGAACACCTCGAAATTCATAGTTGCGCTGACACTCTGCTGTGCGATCATTTCGCTTAGCTCGGTAGCATCGGCACAAGATCAGGGCGACGTGCTCGCCCCCGATGAAACCTCGACACTGCCAACACTCTTTTCCGTAAAGCTCTCGGGCGGTTATGGGCTTGGTCGTGGCAGACAGCTCTATGGCAATAACGGAGCCGACAAGATCTTTTGGAGTACCGGACAGGGTGCGAAGATGGATATGGCGTTTGATATTCCGTTGCTGCCTATTGATCTGCTCAACTCGGATGGCGAAGCATACGGACCGGAAAAAATACCCTACGTCGGGCTAGAACTCGAATTCGCAACTGGCTATCATCTCTCAATCGGTGGCACTACGAATGATCAGCTCCCATCCGGAGGTTTTGTGACAACGACTCGCACCAGTACCTATATCCCGATAACGCTTGGCTTCAATGCTCGAACATCGTTCGGTGCAGGTTTGCCATCGGTCTATATTGGTGTCGGTGGTGGCATTCATATCAAAGGTATCTATGAAGATAATATTTCTTATTCAAATTCAACCCAGACTGCAAATGTATCCTACGATCCGCCACTACCGTTTGAACTCTACGGCACCATCGGTATGGAACTGCCACTGCTATATTCACCCGAAGATGGAAACAGCGCGATCGACCTATTTGCCCAACTTCGACTCAGCGAAGTGACAAATTATATCTATCAATATACCTATACACCTTCGAGTGGAACGAGTACCGTTGTGAAAACCACCGGCGATCCGGCACGCACGGCATCGAACGTTGCACTTAATCTTGGCTTCAAGATCAATCTTTATTAAAGGAGCATACTTTTATGACTATCAATCGCTTTTCTCTTTTGCTCCTTTGTGTTGTCTTGCTCGTCGGCGTTGACTCTTGCCGACCACGCGGTGCAAAAACTGCAAAGAATACCAAGCAACAACCAAAACCAACGACACCGCCATCAAACTCACCCACTGCGGCACAAGTGATGAATCGTGCTGATAGTGTACTTGCAAAAGTGAATGCACTTTCTGCACCGGAGCTTGATGTGGCGAGTATCAAATCAGAAGACTATCCTCGTACTCCGTGGGGCGCAAATTATGTCCCTCGACCCGACCTGACGGCTTACTCCAATTACGAAGCGGCACTTGCAGCATTTAATGGCGGCGACTACGACAGGTCTATCGGCTTGCTCTCACAGATCGCTACCAGCGGACGCCCGCCAGAATTGGTGCCGAACGCTTATTACTGGATCGGTGAAAGCTATTATGCACTCGGCAGATATGCCGATGCATTGCCATACTTTGAATACACTACTAAAGCCGGACCAAATTATAAACGTGAACAAGCGTTTTATAAACTTGCTCGTGCCAATTATACTATTGGCAATACTCAAGCCGCTTCGATGTGGTACGACCGCCTTCGCGCAGAGTACCCGACGACACAATATGGCAAGACGCTCAAGAAATTGGGCGTGCAATAGATCGGCGATATGCGGAATGTTCCGTAGCATTGCGAAGTTACTTTTATCCCAGTTATTATTTTTATTAACGAAGACCATCGTATGAACAGATATTTTTCAATTGTTACCGCTCTCGTCGTTCTCACATCAGCGACATTTCTTTCGTCTTGCAAAAAAGAAGGCGCCGCCGAAGGCAATGATATTATCATCGGCGAATATGCTTCGATGACGGGGCAAACTGCCACCTTCGGGCAGTCGGTTCATGCCGGAGCAGTTCTGGCAATTGATGAGATCAACCAGGGCGGAGGAGTCATCGGCAAAAAGATCGTGCTCAAAAGCGAAGACGATCAATCAAAAACCGAAGACGCCACCGCGGCTGTACAGAAGTTGATAAACCGCGACAAAGTGATTGCATTGCTTGGCGAAGTTGCTTCAAGCCGCTCGAAAGCCGGCGGACCTATAGCCCAGCAAAGCAAGATCCCGATGATCTCACCGGCTTCGACCAACGAAGACGTTACGAAGATCGGCGATTATATTTTCCGTATTTGTTTTATCGATCCCTTCCAAGGAAATGCCCTTGCGTCGTTTGCAAAAAAATCGCTCGGCGCAAAACGTGCGGCGATCTTGCAAGATACCAAACAAGATTATTCGATCGGCTTAGCGAATGCTTTTCGCGAGACGTTCCGTAAGAGCGGTGGCGATGTTGTTAGCGAGCAAGCCTATTCATCGGGCGATAAAGATTTCCGTTCGGCTCTGACATCTATTCGTGCTACCAATCCTGATGTGATCTTTATTCCGGGATACTATAACGAAGTATCGCTGATCGTCCGTCAGGCTCGTGAGTTGGGTATTACGGTTCCACTTTTAGGTGGTGACGGTTGGGACTCGGACGAACTGACCAAAGGTGCCGAACAACAGTTCAACAACACCTATCTTTCAAATCACTTTTCGGTCGAAGATCCCGATGCGGCTGTGCAAAATTTCGTAACGAAATATAAAGCTAAATTCCAAAAAGACCCAGATGCAATGGCAGCACTTGGTTATGATGCGGCTCGTATTCTTACCGAAGCTATCAAACGTGCTGGCACGACCGATGCCGCAAAGCTTCGCGATGCGATCGCGGCGACCAAAGATTTTAACGGCGTCACCGGCAAGATCACCCTCAATGCTCAACGCAATGCCGAGAAACCCATCACGATCTTGAAGATCGTCAATGGTAAATACCATTTCGCTCAACGCATCGGACCAAACGGCGAAACCCAAACCGACTTCAAAGCCAACGACGCCCCTGTGACAGCCCCGGCGAAGTAAGACTTGTTTTTTTCTTTCAAAAGGGCGGTGTAAATACTGCCCTTTTTTATTGTGCAAAAAATCGTTTGATACCATCTTTAAAAAATTATTGCTCAAAAATAGTGATTAACTAATAACCCTGTCACTATAAAACCCCCTCCTTACGACTGATACGTGTTTTATTTTTTGTATCTTTGTTAATTAGAGTTTAACACTACATGGGAGAAATACTCCAACAGCTGGTAAATGGGATCTCGCTTGGCGCTATTTATGCGCTTATAGCGCTTGGCTATACGATGATCTATGGTGTGCTCCGATTTATCAATTTCGCTCATGGCGATATTTTTATGATCGGCGCATTTGCCGGATATTTTGTCGCGAATGCCATCTCGCATATTTTACCGATCGGTAGTATCGGTTCGGTGATCGTCGTCTTTGTTGCTTCGATGACCATCTGTGCCTTGCTTGGCGCATTGATCGAATACCTTGCGTATCGCCCACTTCGCACCCGCCCGAAACTGACCGTACTTATTACCGCGATCGGCGTCTCGCTCTTTTTAGAATATCTTTCACAGTTGCTCTTCGGTGCCACACCGCGCGGCTTTCCGGAGATCATCCCGAACCATGCACTGATTAAATCAAAAGCCATCACGATCGATGTCGTCGGCGCTGTCGTGATCATCACATCATTTACATTGATGCTCGTGCTTCGATTGATCGTCAAGAAAACAAAGATCGGCACTGCGATGCGCGCCGTGAGCTTCAACCAACAAGCCGCCAGCTTGATGGGTATTAATATCTCGAAAGTTATCACGTTCACCTTTATGACAGGCTCAGCGCTTGCCGCAGCCGGCGGCGTACTTTATGCGGCGCAATATCCGAGCATTGATCCATTGATGGGTATCTTGCCCGGCCTCAAGGCATTCGTCGCAGCAGTATTGGGTGGTATCGGAAATATTACCGGTGCGGCACTTGGCGGTATGATCATCGGTATCGTAGAGTCGTTTATCGGCGGTACGTTTCTTTCGACCTATCGCGATGCGATCGTCTTTGCGATCTTGATCGGAATTTTGATCTTCAAGCCAAGCGGAATTCTCGGCAAGAACGAAGTGGAGAAAGTATAATGCGACCACAACTCATATTCGCATTGATCTTCGCCGGTCTCATCGGGCTATCGTTTGTGACCGGTAAGATAGATCCTTATTATTACACGGTCATTATTTTTATCGGCATCAACATCACGATGGCGACGAGCCTGAATCTGATCAACGGTTTCACCGGTCAGTTCTCGCTTGGTCATGCCGGATTTATGGGTGTCGGTGCGTATGTCTCTGCTATCGTTTCGACCTATCTAACCACCCACGGTTTAGGTACTGAGGTGATGGGTGGTGTTCCTGTGATGGCAATAGCGTTATTGGTCGGTGGTCTTGCCGCCGCGCTGACGGGTCTTGCTGTCGGCATACCAAGTTTACGTCTAAAAGGCGATTATCTCGCTATCGTCACGCTCGGCTTCAATGAGATCATTCGCGTGATCATTCAGAATGTCGATTTTAAGATCGACGGCATCTCATACGTCGGTGGCGCACGCGGCTTTGCGGTGCCACAGCTTTCGTCGTTCTTGTGGGTGTTTGGTATTGCGCTGGTTGCAATTTATTTTGTCGAGAATTTGATCAACTCGACCTACGGTCGTGGATTTCTTGCGGTACGAGACGACGAAGTCGCCGCCGAAGCAATGGGTGTGCATACTACTCGTTTCAAAGTTCGGGCCTTCGTGATCGGGTCGTTCTTTGCCGGAATTGGCGGCGGGCTCTTCGCACATTTCATCCAATACATTACTCCTGACAATTTTACATTCCTTAAGTCGATCGAGATCGTGGTGATGGTTATCCTCGGTGGTATGGGCTCGACGTATGGTGTCATTCTTGCGGCGATACTGCTAACGATTATGCCCGAAGCACTGCGCGAGTTCTCGGAATATAGAATGATCATTTACTCATTGATGCTGATCGTCTTGATGATCGCCCGTCCGCAAGGATTGTTTGGTAGCCAAACATTCACACGGTTCTTTGCTAAACGCAAAGCCGCGGCAAACAAAGTATAGATAGAAATGGAACGCCTCTATTCGCCCTGGAGAAGCAAATACATCGACACCTTCAAAGGAAAGTCCGAAGTAGAAAACAGCTGTATCTTTTGTTCGGCTCTCGCCTCCTCGAACGATGAAGAACGACTCGTCATCCATCGCGGAGCCGAAGCGTTCGTTATTATGAATTTGTATCCGTATAATAGCGGACATTTGATGGTCGTCCCGAACCGTCACACCGCAGATTTTTCATCACTGAGCATTTCTGAGCTTGCCGAATGTACCAAACTTCTGCAAGTAAGCCAACAAGCGTTGCATACTCTTTCGGCGCCTCACGGATACAATATCGGGATGAATTTGGGTCGCTCTGCCGGAGCGGGCATCGAAGATCACCTCCATTGGCATATTGTCCCGCGGTGGAATGGTGATACCAATTTTATGCCCACCATAGCTGATATAAAAATGGTCTCTGAAGATATGCAGAGCCAACATACTCAGCTTTCGCAGATTTTTAAGAATATTCTCACCTGAGTGTTGTAACTTTTGGGATAGGAGTGAAGTTATTCAAGGACAAATAAAATCGATACCCTATGAGAAGTTTATACATTTTTGCATTCCTTTTCGTCACTACGCTATGCTCGGTTGCATCAGCAACGAGCCTGAAGATCGACTCGGTCTATGCTGATTCGATCTATGCCGAAGGCGTATCCGGTGTGACCTCACCAGAAAGTGCTCTCGGCAAGCCGGATGGTAAGTACGCTCAGATCAGCGGCAACGCACCCCTGTTTGATCTTGCATTCAGACGTCATAATGGGATCATCGCTAAGCCGATCCTTATTCCAATATTTGCAAAATCAACGATCATTGTTTGGGGAAGAAAAGACAAAGATGTTGATAGCTCTGCCGGGCAAATGACGCTTTACAAGACCGATCCGTTCGGTGCTCTGGAATACTCAACCGAATTAACTCCGTTCTATTTGCAAGACGGCATCAATATCTATCAAGTGCCCGATAGTCAATTTACGTATATGGAGTTTAGTCTCCCTGGTCTTGGCACATCAAACGGCGCAAAGAGTTATTCGATCGATGCGGTAGCACTTGTCGAAGACACGTTTGATATTTCAGGTGTCACCCAAAATCAGATATTTGTTCAGCGCTCGTTGGTCAAAGCAAACTACCCCAACCCATTCGAGGGCAAGACAACGATCGATTATTCGCTCTTACAAGGCGGGAATATTGAAATGATCGTCGTTGATATCAATGGCATCGAACACGGTCGCGCCGATCTTGGCTATCAAAACGAAGGCACACATTCTTTCGAGTTTATGACCAATGATCACGGCTTATTCTTCGTCAGATTATTTATTGATGGTGTACCGTCAGGCAATCCGCTGAAGATCATTTCGCGTTAAGTACCGTAGAAGTTCACTATGATCGCAAGCGGTGGCTCACTGCTTGCGATTTTTTATTTTCTATGAGTACATCCATCGTCTGGCTGCGCCGCAATCTTCGTCTTGATGACAACAGAGTTCTTGTTCGTGCAGTGCAGGAATCAGATCACGTCATCCCTGTTTATTTTTGGGATACCGATCACCTATCGAATCAATGTGCCAATCGCCTCGGATTTATTCTTGAATCGGCTAAAGAATTAACTACTACCTTCGATAGCGCAGGTTCGCGCCTTCTCATTCGTTGCGGAAACGTTGCCGCAGAACTTGTGAAGCTCGTCAAAGAGACCGGGGCAACGACAGTTCACATTGATCGTAATTACGAAGCATACGAGATCAAACGCGATCAAGATTGCAAAAAAGCAATTGCAGAACTTGGTGCCACGTTGATTGAAATAAAAGAGAATGTCCTCTTTGATAGCGGCGAAGTAAAAACAAAAGAGGGAAAACCTTACACCGTTTTTACACCTTTCAAAAAATCGGTGTGGGAGAGAATTACAACTGAGTCTGTCGAAACAATTACTCCAAAAGACCTGAAGCCGGCAAAAAATATTTCCTCTTTTGAAAGTCATTCACTCCCTGATCTCGCAGTGTTAGATCGCTCAACACTTTCGCCAGAGAGAATTCAATTCGGTGGAAGTAATGAAGCCGAAACACGTTGGGTAATTTTTAAAGAGACGGGAATAAAGAATTACAAAGCGCATCGCGATATACTTGCGATGAGCGTCGGCACATCGAAACTCTCGCCACATCTGAAATATGGCACCATCTCGATTCGCAAACTTGCTCGTGAAGCATTAGCGCTTTCGCAAGATACTGATTCTGCCGAGGGGGCGAACACGTATATCAACGAGTTGCTGTGGCGCGAATTCTATTATAATATTTTAATGTCGTTTCCGCAGGTCGAGCACTCGGCATTTCAGAAAAAATATGACGGCATTCGTTGGCAGCATAACGATATATATCTTGAAGCATGGAAAGCAGGCAAGACCGGAGTGCCGATCATCGATGCGGCAATGCGCGAACTGCACGAAACGGGTTGGATGCACAACCGAGCACGAATGATCGTCGCAAGTTTCTTGACGAAAGATCTTCTCATCAATTGGCAAGAAGGCGAATTGCATTTTATGTCGTGGCTCACCGATGGCGACATTGCCCAGAACAACGGTGGCTGGCAATGGTCGGCTTCGACGGGTACTGATGCGCAGCCATATTATCGTATTTTTAATCCGTATCTGCAATCAAAACGTTTCGACCCTGATGGAGAGTATATCAAACGATATGTGCCGGAGCTAAAAAACCTTCCGATCAAATTTCTTCACGAGCCGCATCTGATGACACCGCTCGATCAAGCGTCGTATGGATGTAGGATAGGCGAAGACTATCCCTTTCCAATAGTTGATCATTATGTGCAACGAGAAAAGGCAAAAGCGATGTTTGAAGCGTTGAAAGAACGCTTGTAAAACCGTAATGACATCGAAGCAAATGGTACCACGTCTTGCACTGATCCTGATTTTTCTCTGTGGCTCGATCTTCGCCTATATCGAGAGCGTCTATATGCGCGACCACGCCGCATTCCTCGGCGATAAAAGCAGTTCGGTCGTTTTTTGGATGTGGGTGTACCGAGCAATAGCCGTCGCAAGTTTCTTCGCTGCCTCATTTTTCAGCGGAGCTTTTTTTAGACGGTAGCCCTCAACGAAAACTAATACCCCCAATTTGCGGTTTATTAACCTGATTATTAAAATATAACGACTATGGTAATATTTTTTGGGGTGATGGTTTTGTCGATGGGAGGCATCGTGTATGTCTGCTTTAAGGACGTGTGGGCAGAAAAAAAGAAGCTCGCGAAATAAATTTAGAGCGGCAATAGCCCGACCAGGCCGCAAAGGAGCCCAATGAGCGAAGCTCGGACGATCATCGCGTTTCGCTTTTTTAAGTCCAACTCTTTATAAAGATCATTCACGATCTTAGTTTTTTTCAGATCGATCTCCGTGCTTCTCGTAGTGGCATTGACCACACAAAACTGTTCTTTTACCTGAAGATAATTCAGTACTGCCCCGAAGCCGAACCCTGCCGCCGCGATTGCCCGAAACACCGGCTCGATGTGCATCACAAACATCCCTACAACAACAACAACCCCTGTGACGGCTACGATATAGCCCAGCTTCCTTCGTGCACTGACCCCTGCTGAATCGATATTGCAAACCCCTGGATGATACGTAAATGCTGTTGCTTTTGCCATTACTGATAGAGTAAATATTTCTTGCGTTGTATACGAAAACGAGATTCGTCCTGCTTCCATAATGCTATTACGGACTCAGGTGATGTTGCGGTTTGGAAGGCCTTTAGGATTGCGGTCGTCCCCGTGACCTTCTCGAACATTCGTTTCGATGAAAACACTACAGCCGAATAGGCTTTCGCAAAATTAGTATCTTTCAGTAATGCTGTGAATATCTTGAATTGTGCTTGATAAAGCGATTTGATCGTGCGAATGTTTTTTGGTAATGTGATCGCAACACCGTGATAGGTCTTTTGCGAATCGGCATAGGGCACGGTAAAATCTTCCGCATTAATAAATAGCTCCGGTGAGATAGCGCGCTTCGCGGCATCAAGCAACACCTCGGTCGGAACAAGTCGCGAGCCGAGTCTGAGAAACGGCGTATCAGAACCGATACCAACCGAGAGCACGCCAAGCTCGCCGATAGCGCCAAACATCGCCGCACCGACGGCACTTTCGAACGTCGGAATGTTTGGGCTTGGTGCAGTCCAATCAAGTCCGGTCTCGCGCCATGTCATCGTGCGTTTCCAATCGGACATTGCGATCACCGTTAGCTTGAGTTTTGTAGCTGACTTAAACCACCTCTCACCCACAGCCATTTTCGCAATTTCGCCGAGAGTCATTCCATGAATATACGGGATCGGTACTTGCCCGACAAACGAGCGAAGTGTTGTATCAAGAATATTACCTTCGATGCGATCACCCCCAATTGGATTAGGACGATCGAGCACTACAAACTCGATCTTGTTTTCGGCGGCCGCCTCCATCGCAAGGATCATCGTCGAGAGATAGGTATATGGTCTGACGCCAATGTCTTGAATATCAAAGACGAGCACATCAATTCCGCGGAGCATTTTTTTTGTCGGCTTTCGGGTCGAGCCATACAGCGAATAGACAGGGATGCCGCGATAGCTCGTTGCCGTGTCGCTCGTAGCACCGGCTTTACGAACCCCCGAAAACCCATGCTCAGGCGAAAAAAGAGCAACCAACTCCAAAGGATTGTCTAAAAACACATCCGGACCAAACTCCCCGTCGTTCGTGCGCGAGGTCTGGTTACAGATCAAACCGACGGGTTTGGATGACAAGATCGAATGCTCGCTCGATGCCAATAGGTCGAGCCCAGTTTTGGTAAGGCCAATAGCCGAGGACGAAACAAAGCAGAAAAAAACCGTGAATGCAACAAAGTGAAAGCGTGGCATTAATTTACTTGATATTTTGTCGTAGTATAACAAGTATAGAGCTTGTGGGTTCTTTTTGGATGGTTGTTTATCGGGGTGAGATAGCGATTTTAGAAAAACGATAATCACTTATGAATATTTCTTTTTTAGCTATATTTTTTTTAAGTATACTATTTGGAAGCTCAACTGCACAATTTCCACGGGTAAGCGGCGCGCCAACTTCAAACAGTTGTTATAGATTTAAAGTGGATCAGCTAACCTATAGTCCACCATTAAAAATGGATATGTCGTACCAGACGTTACTAGGGTACATCTATTTTGATAGCCTCTTGAGGAATATTTCAAACTACAAACAGATAGATACCTTTTTAAGTAAGATCAATAACTTTGATAGACTAAAATATTTTGATGCCTTACTATATGCAATGCAAGATTATGATGCGATCCTTTTCGACGAATTTTGTCTTGCAGCAAATTCTGTAAATAGCAATTATCACTCCAACCCCCTCGATATTTTGGGGGATTATTATCAGAAAGCAAAAAAAATATCAGTGCCAATTAAACATAAACTGCTTGTTCTGACCGGGATAATTCAACGGATAAAAATTAAAAACATCACCGAGGATATAGACACATTCTGCCATTCTCCTGTTCATCCATTACCAAAATTATGTATCACAGCAGAAGTACTGGATACCATAAAAGGAAAACATTTTGTTTCTATAAATTGCAGTACATTAGGGGTGCCTGCAAATCCATGCATCAATTTCTCCTATTCACCACTTTGGGATTATTCAGGTGAAGAATCAATTGAAATTACACATCTTGTATATGACTCTATTACGGGGACCGCTAGGACGAGGCATCCGTATGGCTCAAATTTTCTAAAAATTGATTCAGAGTATATATGTTTTCTAGGCGATGTAATGTATGATAATGACGGCCAATTTTCTTATTATAATTATTCGCCTGAAAGAGCCCCTGGATTACATGGAGGGTTTTTACCTATAAGTTCAAGTGGCTATGTTAAGGACCAAAGCAATATTTTTGGATATGGCACAAGTGTACCCAAAAGTGTATTTATTGATTCACTCCGCCAAGATATATATTCCATTTTACATCCTTAACAACCCTAAACAATCCGCTTCCGCATTCTCGCTACTGGGATGTTCATTTGTTCGCGGTATTTGGCAACGGTTCGGCGTGCGAGGTCATAGCCGTCAGCGTGGAGCATATCGGCGAGTTGGTCGTCGGTCAGGGGTTTCATCGGGTCTTCGCCTTGGATCATTTCTTTGATGCGGCCTTTGACAACTTTGTTCGAGATGAGTTCTGCCGCGACATCAGCGCCATCGCCACCGAGAGGAATAGACTCGCTGAAGAAATATTTTAATTCATAGACGCCAAAATCACACTGACAATACTTGCCGTTGACCACACGGCAGATCGTCGAAATATCCATCGAGATCTCTTCGGCAATATTTTTATAGATCAGCGGCTTGAGATACTTTTCGCCTTTGATAAAAAATTCTTCCTGCTTTGCAACGATCGTCTGCATCACCGCCAGCAATGTTTTGCGTCGCTGATAGTACGCAAGCACAAATGCTTTTGCCGACTCGAATTTCTTATTAATAAATTCTTTTGCATCATCAGAAAGCGGTCTGCCGACTGCGGCTTTATTCTTCTTCGTCAGCTCTTTATATGACGCATTGATCCTGATAGAAGGCACTCCGCGCTCATTGAGCGTGATAATAAACTCTTTGGAGTCCGGGGTCTTCTCAATATAAAAATCTGGTGTGATATAACGACGGCTTTCGGCAGATGTTGCCGATGGTGCGCCGGGTTTTGGGTTGAGGCGTTGTACCAGATCAAGCGCCGGCTTGAGCTCAGCTAATTCTAAATGAAGCTTCTTTGCAAGGAGCTGATAATTCTTTTTAATAAAGAGATCGAAGTGCTCACGAAGAATATTTAATGCAAGATGTTTTGCCGGATGCTGTTCGCTCATGACCTCAAGTTGCACGAGCAAACACTCTTGCAAATTGCGCGATGCAATGCCGATCGGGTCGAGATGCTGTATGCGACGAAGTAATTTTTCCGATTCAGGAATAGTATATTCCTCACCGTAATAGACAGTGGTGTCTTGCACTACTTGATCGAGCGGAATAGCTAAATATCCGTTCTCGTCAAGCGAGCCAATGATTTCCTCGGCAAGTACGCGTAACCGATTAGAGAGTTCGAGGTGAGAAAGCTGAGTGTTGAGGGATTCTGTTAGCGTTTCTTCGGCGGCTTGGCCACGATCTTCTCGGTCTTCGTCGTCGTTGTTTCTGAGTCTCGGGGCTTTGAAGCCTTCGAGCTCGTCGTTCATAAAATCTTCGAGCGAGTAGTCGTTGTCTTTATCGTTATCAGATGAGTCAGCAGTTTGCTGTTGCTCCTGCTCAATTCGGTCGCTGCGGTCATCGGCAGGAGTTGTCGCAATGATACTGGATTCGACCGAAGCGCCAAGGGTATCTTCGGGGAGTTCGTCTTCGGGCACTTCTTCGAGCATCGGATTTTCTTCGAGCTCTTCTTTAATGCGCTCTTCGAGTTGCGCCGACGGAAGTTGCAACAACTTTAAGTATTGCACCTGCACCGGCGTGAGCCGTTGGTGCATACCTTGACGTTGGCGCAATTGGAGCATTCTCTATACTACCCTTCTTTTCGTGTGTTAAGCAAAAATCGTACCAATGTTAATTGATAAATAGGGCAAAAAAATTCCGCGATCTATAGAAATCGCGGAATTTCGATCATTTCGTAGATCAGCTGAATTATAAAGCGTCTAATGCGCGGGTAATCTCTTCTGCGATCGTTTCGGGCGATTTGCCTTCGATCTGCCAGCGCTCGAGCATCCAAACAAGCTTGCCATCGCGAATTATCGCCATTTGGGGCGAAGATGGCGGAAAGCCTACGAAGAATTGTCTTGCACGAGCAACAGCTTCAGTATCGTTGCCGGCTAGTGCGGTGATAAATTTATCCGGCTGTTTGCTATGTTGCATCGCCATTTTCAGTGCCGGTCTGGCACCTCCGGCGGCACAACCACAGACTGAATTAATAAACACCAAGGCAGTGCCAGGTGCATTTAATTCGGTTTCAACTCCTTCGGCAGTGCGTACTTCTTTTGCTCCGAGCGAGGTAACCTCATCACGAAACGGTTGCACTAAGATCGGGTCATACATATTAATTTTCCTTTCCTATTTTCAAATATACGGCTCTCTAACAGTAGTATACGTAATTGTGCTCCGCTGTTACTCGCTATTTTTTTATGTAGCCGCCACGCAGTATCCATACAAAGTAATATCCTATCCCAACCGACGCGGCAAGTGATAGAATACCGAGGATCATATTACCGTTTTCCCGTGATAATTCTTTGATTCCGAGGAACACAAAGAACACCAGTGCAAAGCCGATCAATATTTTATGTGCCGTTAGTAAACGCATAGTCGTATAGAGTTAGGTGGTTCTTCACAAGTTCGTGCTTGTCGTATGGATAACATCTGTATCATAATAAATCAATTCATTGATAACTTGTCAGGAACATTGTGTACGGGTGTTGGTAAAAAAAATGTTAACTGTATAACCTGTAGATAATATCTGTGGATGTGGACGAGGTTCTGTCTATCCACATGTGAACATATACCTTCATAACTTGTTATCATACTTCTTTAGTGCGGTACTACGCCCTGTGAGTGTTGCGTACACATCGTTATACACATACCCACAGCCTTTATAATAAGTATTATTCTTTTTTTAAACTTTTTTAAATAAGAATAATAAATAAGAATACGTTAACAACTCGTCGTTTCTATGAATATATCCATTATCGGTACAGGATATGTAGGATTAGTCACCGGAGCAGGTCTTGCTGAAACCGGGCATACAGTAATGTGTATGGATATCGTGCAAGAAAAGATCGAAATGCTTCGCAAAGGCGAAATACCGATCTATGAGCCAAGTCTCGAAGAAATGGTACGTTTCAACACGACCGAAGGCCGTTTGAGTTTTACCAATAGTTACGAAGAAGCCGTCGCAAACGCAAAAGTGATCTTCTTTGCATTACCAACCCCTCAGGGTGATGACGGATCTGCCGATCTTTCGAGGATTATGCAATGTGCCGAAACAATAGCGAAACTCATCACTGAGCCGACAGTGATCGTCAATAAATCCACAGTCCCTGTCGGAACGGCAGAGAAAGTAAAAAATATTTTTAAAGCACACACCAAGATACCGGTCGAGGTAGTATCCAACCCGGAATTTTTGAAAGAAGGTGCAGCCGTACAAGATTTTATGAAGCCCGACCGGATCGTGATCGGCTCTTCGAGCGAAACAGCAATCGAGGTGATGCAGGAGCTATACGAGCCATTCGTACGCACCGGAAACCCGATCTATGTTATGGACGAAAAAAGTGCGGAGCTTACCAAGTATGCCGCAAATGCGATGCTCGCAGTTCGTATCTCTTTTATGAACGAGATCGCAAATATTTGTGATCGTGTTGGCGCTGATGTCGATAAAGTGCGCAAAGGTATTGGCTCGGATGCACGTATCGGTCCGCAATTTCTTTTTCCCGGAGTTGGATATGGTGGTAGTTGCTTCCCGAAAGATGTGAGCGCAATTGTAAAGACGGCGCAGGATTATGATTACGAATTTAAAATATTGAAATCGGTTCAGGAAGTTAATGTTCTTCAGAAAAAAATTCTGGTGCAAAAAATTCTTGAGCACTATAAAGGGAATATCTCCGGAAAGACTTTTGCCTTGTGGGGTTTATCATTCAAACCAAAGACCGATGATATTCGCGAAGCACCAGCAATCGAGATCATCAAAGCATTGATAGCCCACGGAGCAAAAGTACAAGCCAGTGATCCGGTAGCTATCGAGGCAGTAATGAAAATTTTACCGGAGACCGATCAGCTCCGCTATCGCAGAAGAAACACGAAAACGCTCGAAGGTGCCGATGCATTGGTTGTCGTGACCGAATGGAATGAATTCCGCAACCCGGATCTTACAATGCTCGCCAGTTCACTCAACGATAAAGTGATATTTGACGGAAGAAATATCTATGATCCGGAAAAGATCAAAGAGCACGGATTGATGTATTACGGAATCGGAAGACGCTAATTTATATTTGTTGTTACTGTATATCCAATAACTGGAAAATTTTCTCATGCCACGCACACTCATCACCGGCGGAGCCGGATTTCTCGGAAGTCATCTTTGTGAACGCTTTGTCGCCGAAGGGCACGAAGTGATCTGCATGGATAATCTTGTCACCGGCAGTGCGGATAATATTGCGCATCTGATGGCGAAACCGAATTTTTCGTTCGTGCATTATGACGTGACGAATTATATTCATATCGAAGGCAAACTCGATTATATTCTTCATTTCGCATCGCCCGCATCACCGATCGACTATCTCAAGCTCCCTATCCAGACCCTCAAGGTAGGCTCTATCGGCACGCACAAGGCACTCGGACTCGCCAAAGCAAAGAATGCACGGCTCCTCCTGGCTTCGACCAGTGAGACCTACGGCGACCCCGCGATTCATCCGCAACCCGAGACGTATTGGGGCAACGTCAACCCCATCGGCATTCGTGGTGTTTATGACGAAGCCAAACGCTTTGCCGAAGCACTCACTATGGCGTATCATCGCTATCATCAAGTTGATACTCGCATTATTAGAATATTTAACACCTATGGCGAAAGGATGCGCATTCACGATGGCCGCGCTATCCCTGCGTTCGTGACACAAGCGCTTCGCAATGAGCCGATCACGGTGTTTGGCAGTGGCGAGCAAACCAGAAGTGTCTGTTATGTCAGCGATCTTGTCGAAGGTATCTATCGCTTGCTGATGAGCGACTATAACAATCCAGTGAACATCGGCAACCCCGACGAAGTAACAATGCTCGAACTCGCCAGGGAGATCAAAGCAATGATACCCGAATCGACAAGCGAGATCATTTTTATGCCCCTACCACAAGACGACCCTCAAGTTCGCCAACCGGACATTACGCTTGCAAAAAGCTTATTAGGTTGGCAACCGACGATAGACAGAAAAATTGGACTCGAAAAAACGATCCAATATTTTAGAAAAGCACTCAGTTGAAGAAATTCGCATCACAAGAATAGGGCGAAAAAAATAATTTTTTTAAACATCCAAAAAATCTATCTCATTGTATAGAGATTAGCAATCTCATTCTTGGTCTATGAGCCGGAATGAAAAGCAAAAGAATTGGTCAAAAAAGGGATGAATGGTATCTCATAAGGGTACAGAAGCCTCGACAGTGATGTCGGGGCTTTTTTATTGCTGAAATTGGTTACATCCGGTACTGTCGAATCAAATTTTGATTCTATCCGTTAGAAAAGACTCTTCACATAGCCAATAATTTGAAGCAATTACTGCAATCACTACGCTCCGGTGCTATCACGGTAACCGATGTTGATGCACCCGACGCACCGAAACGCTCTGGTGTGATCGTGAGAGTGTATGCCAGCGTCATCTCTGCCGGTACCGAAAAAATGTCGGTCGATCTTGCGCGCGCATCCCTTCTCGAAAAAGCACGCTCGCGACCCGATGATGTAAAAAAAGTACTTGCCGAAGTAAAGCAACAGGGTTTTTGGGCAACCTACAATCGTGTTCGTAACAAACTTGATACCCAAAAGCCGATGGGTTATTCTTGTGCCGGCGAGGTGATCGCTGTCAGTGAAGATGTCGATGATCTTCGTCCCGGCGACCGTGTCGCTTGTGGCGGACAAGGGGCAAATCATTCTGAGATCGTAAGTGTGCTCCGCAATCTGTGTGTAAAGATACCTGAAAACGTCTCATACGAAGATGCTTGCTATACAACACTTGGTGCAATAGCAATGCAAGGGGTTCGTCAAGCAGAATTAACATTCGGCGAAGTCGTGGTGGTGATCGGCTTGGGTTTGGTTGGTCAGCTTACTTGCGCGATCGCTCGTTCAGCAGGATGTGTGGTGATCGGCATTGATCTTGATGCAAATAATATCGAGCTTGCATCAAAACATCATGCACAATTTGCATTTAGTCGAAAAGAGGATAACCTTGTTAATAAAGTCCGCGCCATTTCAAACGGTCACGGAGCCGATGCAATAATTATCACCGCTGCGACAAGCTCAAACGACCCGATCGATCTTTCTGCCCAGGTCGCTCGTGATCGTGGGCGGATCGTGATGGTCGGGGTGACGAAGATGGACATTCCGCGCGACCCGTTCTTCCTCAAAGAGTTAGATTTTCGTCTTTCCCGTTCATACGGACCCGGACGCTACGATAGTAATTACGAAGAAAAAGGCATTGACTATCCGATAGGATATGTCCGTTGGACCGAGCGCAGAAATATGCAAGAGTTTGTCCGCTTGCTTGGGGCAAAACAGATCGACCCGTCAACGCTCACGACCCACACGATCGCCATCACCGATGCGAAACGCGCGTATGATATGATCGCCGGTGAGATCAAAGATCGATTTCTCGGAATTGTGCTGACCTACCCCGAGACTGATCCAACGACGCGAAAAATAAAGAAAGATGAGCATCACCCTATCGTATCGGCGCAAGAACCGACTATCGGTTTTATCGGCGCGGGTAATTTTGCTCAGGGCTTTTTATTGCCGACACTCAAAGAACAAAGCAAGCTGATAGCCGTTGCTAATGAGACTGGCGCATCGAGCGATGAGGCAAAAACAAAATTTGGTTTTGCTCGGGCTACCACCAGTGCTGATGAGATCATTCATTCATCGGATATCAATACGATCTTCATCGCTACCAGACATAATAACCATTCTGAACTGATCACCAAAGCACTCGAAGCCGGTAAAAATGTTTTTTGCGAAAAACCGATGGCGTTAGACCTGCAAGGTGCGATGAGCGTTGCGCAAGCATATCAAAAAAATTCTCAGAAGAACGGTGCGAAATTCTTGATCGGCTTCAATCGCCGGTTTTCTCCTTTAGTTGTAAAAACCAAAGAATTGTTTGGCGAGCCGCACGAACCCAAGCTGATCGTCTATCGTGTCAATGCTGGCGCAGTACCAGCATCAAACTGGGTTCAGGATGAAGAAATCGGCGGCGGACGCATTATCGGCGAAATATGCCACTTTATTGATACGGCGGCATATTTTGCAAATGATAGTCTTCCGAGATCGGTCGTTGCAAAACAGATCTCGACAGGTCGTGCTGATAGCATCGACCACGATACGGTTTCGATCACCGTTGATTATGAAGACGGCTCGATAGCAACGATACTCTATATTGCAAACGGAGACAAGAATCTTCCGAAAGAAGAGATACAAGTATTCTCGGGTGGGCGAACGGCAATTATGAAAAATTTTACCGAACTGGAGTTCTATCGTGGTTCGAGCAAACCGCATATCGAAAAAGCACAAGGCAAAGGCCACGCCGAAGAGATCAAAGCATTTCTTACTGCAATTAAAATGGGGCAGCCATCGCCAATACCGTTCGATTCGATGCTCGCGACGACATTGCTCACCTTTGCTATTCACGAGTCGCTCTCAAGCGGCGAGACGGTTCGGTTCTGAGTCCTGTAACATTCCTCCGATGAGCGTGTTCTCTTTATAGAGATCGTATTATGCTATACCGGAAAAAAACGTCATATTATTTTGCAGTTCTCGCAGTTATTTTTCTACTGCTTGCCGAGACACGTACTGTTGATGCTTCGTGGCAACGCATCGCAAAATTGCCGACGACGGTGGGTTGCTGTTTTTTTACAAATGACCTCACCGGTTGGGCTGGCTCAGGTTCGACAGGACAAGACTTGCCGTTACAAATTTGGTTTACGACCAACGGCGGGTATTTTTGGTCTGCGGCAAACGTCCCTGTCGGTAGCGGACAAGTGACACAAATTTCCATTCGTGCTGATGGTGTGGGGTATGCCTCGATATACTCTCAAAAAAATCCGACGATCAATCTTTGGAAAACTATTGATGGTGGATATTCCTGGGCTGATGTTTCAACGGGCTCTCATCTTGGTACCGGTGCCGGTATCACGCCTACATTGCAAGGCTTTGCTTCATGGGTGTTGCCTGTCAATTCGGGCGGCAATACAAATGGCGTGTTCTTTATGGATGATAACACGATGCTCATCACGCTCGGACCAAACTCAGGTCAGGAAGCTTGGGGTGCTTATGGCGACCCGCAAACAAGAATTTGGTACCGCGTTACTGAACTGAGTAGATCAATAGATTTTTCAAAAAATGGCGGCAGTAATTGGGTTGGTCGCTTTGGTCTCGGACCATTTCTCACTTCGGGTCTTCCGACAGGCTATATTCACGGCAAAGGCGGAGTGCTCTATGTTCAAACGGAGCGTGACGGAATGTTCAGGAGCGGTGTCGGAGATTCTGGGCGAACATGGTTTCCTATTGGTGGTCCATCGAATTATGTCGATACTCGTTCGTTTTATGTTGGTGGTTGTCGTGGCGAAATGGCATTAGCATTTGATGAGGTCGGTGGTCTTTGGAAAACAACAGATGGTGGTGATGGGAATCTTGGTCAGATCGCGCCACTGAGTTTTACCCATCCTAAATTTCAACAGATACCTTCGTGTCAGAATGAAATACGTACGATTAAGTTTACGAATTATCATTGCTATGATTACGTCGTCAATGCGATCACGTTTGTCAATAATACAGCAGGCGCGTTTTCATTGCAACTCCCAACATTACCCGATACACTCAAGAGCGGTGAAACCGATTCATTCAAAGTATTTTTTGATCCATCCAAAAAACCGGGCGGCTATAATGCTCGCATCCAATTGAGTGGAGTGTTCTTATCCTCAATAGGACCGATCAAAGTTGATAGTCTCATAGACATCACCGCAAGCGCGTCAGCCGAACAACCAGATATGGTGATCAAGCCATTGAAAATAAACTTTGATAGCGTGTCGGTCTGTGGTGGTTTTGCCGATTCGTTTTTTACGATCAAAAACACCGGCTGTGATACGATCACGATCACTTCCGGTCCGGGCGGAATATCATCTGATTTTACGATCGACCCACTCTCACTTCCCTACCGAATTTCTCCTGATAGTGAGATCATTATTCGCTGTCACTACAAACCAAGCTCAAAAGGTTTGGTGCAAACCTATCCGTCATATACTGCAACCCAACAGGGACTCAGCACTTCGCAAATGATCGAGTTCGATGGTTTTGGCGAAGACGGGCGCGGGGAGCTTGCGATCAAACCTTTATCAATTGATCTGGACACACTTTCGATCTGCGGAAATGGCGACTCGGCACTTGTCACGATCTATAACATCGGCTGTGGTGCGCTTCTTGTCGATGGAGTTACGATCTCTGGGGCTCCGGAATATTCTGTGGTAAGTGTTGGTGCAAGACGTTCGATCGCTCCTTCAGATTCAGTAACGACCTGGGTTCATTTTGTGCCATCAATCAAAGGTAAGCGAACGGCTTTAGTAAATATAACGACACATAGTAACTCGGCTGATTCGACGGTAATGCAGAAGAGCATTCCGGTGCAAACAGAAGTGATCTCCGGTAAAGGTATTTTTTCGTCGCCGCTTTCGATCGTCGATCTCGGTACACTTTCATTTTGTGAAACACGCGACACGACGTTAACTTTTACCAATATCGGTTGTGATACATTAGTCATCACCAGCGGAAGTATTATCGGCAACGGGTTTATTCTTACTGGAAGTTTTCCGATCATCGTTCCGCCAAATAAGATCGTGAGTATTGCTGTTCGCGCAACTCCTGATGCATCCTCAGGACAGAAGAATTTTTCGGCAACGGTAATATTATTGATCGATGGTGTCACGACCGTAAAACCTGTGATACTATCATACTCCACCAAGATAGCGCCGACACTGGCACTTTGGCTCACGATAGACCAACCTCGAGCCACCGTTGGTGATATTGTTACGGTCAGACTCAAAGCTGATCCGGCGCAACTTCCGATCTGTTCATCGCTTGATGTCTCGATCGGCTTGAATGATGATCTGCTCAGCTTTGTAGGTTCTCGCGGAGCCAATACCATTACGAAAAATTCGTTAGGAAAATATACGATCAAAAATGCTTCGAGAATTCAAGCCGCGAGTGATAGCTCGATCGCTGTGTTTGATTACGAGGTGTTCGTGACAAAAGATACGATAACCGATATCGTACTTACGCCGATCCTAATAAACAACGCTGTGCCTGGCACCGACCCTTGCGCACCACAAGCGACGGCCCAAGGAGCTTCGTTTCAATATACCGATCAATGTGGCGACGCACTCTTGCACCATAGTATGCGTGGCGACTTAGCTAGTCTTCGTGTTTTTAGTATTGCACCAAATCCAACGGCTGGTAATACGCAAATAGAAATAGGTTCTACTGAAGAATCGGACGTTGAACTAACAATATTTTCTTCTATTGGAGTTGAGCTTCACCGGCAACAACAGCATCTCCAGATCGGAAATACTACCGTCACTCTTGAGAGTAACCAATTACCGAACGGTGTTTATACGCTGGTGACAAGATCAAATAATTCGAGAGTGATAAGCCGACTCGTGATCATAAAATAAAAAAAGGGAGCACGAAGCTCCCTTTTTTTGGTCTCAGATAAAATATCTACTTACCACCAACCGTTGCGGTTTCCGTAGCTACGTCCCGAAGTATCGGTACCTGAAGGATCGTTGTACTCATACTTCTTATGAAGCATCGAGTCTTCGCCGCGTGAGCGTTTTTCCATATTCGGACGGGCCTCGCGTACTGTCAGCGGGCGTCCTTCAACTTCTTTGCCATTCAACTCACCCATAGCTTTTTGAGCTGAGTCAGGGGTATCCATTTCGACAAAACCAAAGCCTTTCGACTTTTTGGTGATCATATCACTGACGATCGCAGTGCTCGACACACGTCCGTACGGAGCAAAAAGCTGCTCAAGCTGTTCGACGGTCCAAGTATAAGGCAGACTGCCGACGTATAGCTTCTTTCCTACAGCTACTACTGGTTGTTGCTCTTTTTCGGTAACTTCGCTCATTCCATTCGTTCCTTTTTGAATAGGTGGTTGTTTTTAGTTTTGAGTCAGATGCAAACGAAGTCGGCTCTGAAGTAGTTCGGGGCTTCGGAGGGTGTGTTCTTAGGATCGGTATTCTCGCTATCGGCTCTTTTTCCGGTTTTGAATTGCTTCAGCGTCCAGAATAATTATACCTAAGGCTATCTGCTCCTCGATCATTGGGAATAATTCGCGCTCCTCGCGGCGGATATGCTTCTCCAGCAATTCGCCAAAGAGCCTCAGTTTTTCTACTAATTCCGCCGGATCAATCGTCTTGAGCATTTCCAACGATGCTCGCATCGTTGAATGTTCTTCTAATAAAGAAAATATTAACACATCTATAGATGGTACTTTATTTATTGATGCCGGGAAAAGGATCTCTTCTTCTAAAAGAAAGTGGGGGTAGAGTTCAGCCTCGGCAAAGCGAAGTAAAGCCTCGGATTGCTGTCTAGGTTCAATAGGCCAAACGGTATCGTGCGGCGATGAAGGTGCGCCTTTCTTTAAGCGCAGGGCGACAAGAAGCGCTTCGTGATGGTCATGAGAGAATGGTACGAGAGCCGGATTCCTTGGCATTATACTGCTTCCTTTGCTTCCTTTTTTTCAGGTAACAGCAGAGAAAGTAATATACTTCCGAGCAGAATACCGATGATGACGACTAATGAGACTAATATACTGGGGTGGATGCTCTCGGAAATCAGTGGCGCCAGCATCTTAAAACCCACAAACCAAAGGATGATACCCACACCTTTTTTGACAAATCGAAAGGCCTCTTGCATCCGTTCGAGCAAGAAATAAAGCGAGCGAAGCCCGAAAACGGCGAGGATGTTTGAACTGTAAACAATAACTGGGTCCCTCGATACGGCGAAAATGGCCGGGATCGAATCCACCGCAAACAGCACATCGGTTAGTTCGATGATCAAGAGGACAACAAATAACGGTGTGGCAGCAAGCTTGCCGCCATATCGTACGAAGAACTTCTCGCCTTGAAAGTCATCGGTGACATGAATAAATTTCCGGGTCAGCTTGATAATCGTGCTTTTCGAGGGGTCAAACTCTTTTTCTTTTCCAAACGACATCACCACACCAGTATAGATCACTATAGCCCCAAAGACATACATCAACCATTCAAATTGATTAACGAGGCCGATACCGGCAAAGATCATCACTCCTCGGAGAATCAGTACCCCAACAATTCCCCAGTTCAAGACTCGTCGCTGTTGTTTTGAATTGACCTTGAAATGGGTGAAGAGCATTAAAAAAACAAAGAGGTTATCTACCGATAACGCTTTTTCAATGGTGTATCCTGCAAGAAAAGCGAGGGCATGGTCATGGCTAAAAAACTCCCAGATCACCAATGATGTGGCAAGTGATAAGCCTATCCAAAAGATACTCCAGAGCAGTGCGCGTTGAAATGACATTGACGATTTAGTCTCGTGAGAATGCTCTTAATGCTTGAATTTTATGTGCTATCCCAACAGCTTCATGGAATGAAGAATTGCCAAATTTGCAACCAAAACGGAGAGAATTCGAGGAAAGTATCATCCTAAAATATTTATGTTAAGCGCCGTTAACTTACACGATCAAAGGATATAGCAACATTAACAAAGTTTTTTTCTATGGACGTGTAACAGAAGGAAATTTGGCGAGTTTATACTGAGCGGACAAGTGTGTTCGTATATTTGCCCATTGAAATATATGCTTTTACGACGGGAGGCCCCATCTCTGACGTATATTTGCATAGCGCGGTAGTGTGACCCCCTCCGCAGAATCGAGCAATAAGTACATTTATTTGCATTCGCGAAAGTTATTGCTTATATTTGTATTGTTCAGTTTGAAGGATTTTGTGCATAAGTGCTTTTTCCACGAAACGGAAATTATGGCGCGGCGCATTTTTCTTCGTATATTTATATTTCCGACTTCAGCCGGGAAATCTTCGTATATTTGTGGAGATTACTATCTGAGGGTGTGCCACGAAGGGGGCACGAGTCGGAAAAAAAGTTTACTAAATAGAAACGTTTCGTTCAATTAATTTAAAATCAATAGGAGACGAAGGTATGACTTCACGTCGTTCAATTATGTTAAGCTTGATGCTCGGGGCTTTCCTGAGTGTTACTGGTCTTAACACTGCTTATGCCCAAGTCCCGCGTAGTATATCCTACCAGGGGCTATTGATCAAAGCCAATCAGCCTGTTACAGCACAGGTCAATGTCAAGATCAATGTATACAATGCAGCGGGTCAGGTTCTCTATACAGAGACCATGAATCAGGTGCAGGTAAACAATGGTATTTTTAATGTGCTTCTCGGCGGCAACGCAGGTAACTTGCCATCAAACTTGAAGTTTGATGAACAATACTACCTCGGCGTTGATGTCGATAACACCGGTGAAATCTCGCCGCGTACTCCTTTCACTGCTGCTCCGTATGCCTTGAATGCGCAGACGGTCGGTGGTGTTGGTGTTTCTGTTACTCCGCAGCCTGGCATGTTGTTGCCATTGGATGCTAACGGAAAGATCCCTGCTTCGGTATTGCCACAGGCAACCCAGGCAATTGACAACATCAACGGTGTGACCGGTGATGTGTCAGGCAAACTCAATCTTACAGGTGATGGCACTATTACCGTTACCAGCAACCCTGCAACAAACACCATTAAGTTGGGTTTTGCTGGCGGAACTGGCAATGGCATTAAGCACATCATGACAGGACCAGGACTCACCGGCGGCGGATCTGACACAACTGTCGAGATTCACGTTGCTGATAACGGTATCGTCACCAACATGATCGGAACCGGCGTAGTAACCGGAATGAAACTCGATCAGTATGTTGCTGGTATCGGACTTGGCCAAGATATTCTCGGAAACTTGAATATCAACTATAACAAGACCTTAACCATCGTTGGTAGCAACTTAGACACTTTAGGTCTAAATCTTGCTAATCCAAACACATGGACTGGTTTGCAGACCTTCAATGGCGGTATCACCGTAGGTGGTACAACGACACTTGTAGGACCTGTAATCATTACTGGTAACACAACTCAGACTGGCAACTACTCATTGAACGGTAATTTCTCCGTCAAAGGTATTGCTGAGCCAAATGCTCTTAACGGCGCTGCAGTTGCCAATTACGAGATCATCGATACCGGTGATTTACGTGTGTTGGGCTTCTCGTACTTGAATGGTAACACCGACATCAATGGCTCGATCCAAAACTCGTCAGCCAATAACGGTGGTGCAGTATTCATTGCAGACCCACAAGGTTTGACAAACAGCACTGGTAATATCACCAACACTGCTGGTAACATTGTCAACACACTTGGTAACATCAACAACCTTGCTGGTAACATCAACAACACTGGTCAGATCAACAACACCGGTGCTTTGAATGAAATCGGTATTTCTACTTTGAATGGCAACCTCATTCAGGGTAACGGTACTGGCACAACAGCTACTTTCCAGAACAACAGTGCTATCTTTAACTTGACAAACTCTGGTACCAATGGTAACAGTGTTATCGTTAATGGTACTCCTGAGCCAAACGTTGGAAGTGCTGCTCTTGTACAGAACTATGATCTTACAGACAATGGTGACCTTCGCGTCACAGGTACTTCTAACCTTATTGGTAATACCTTCTTGAACCAGACATTGACTGTCGCTGGTGTAACAACCACCAACATTTTGACCAACACTGGTGCATTCACCAACACTGGCACATTTACCGAGACTGGTGCTTCGACCTTCAATGGTACGATCAACCAGACTGGTGCTGCTAACACTGTTACTTTCGCTGGACCAACAACGATCAATAACACATTGAACGTCACAGGTCTTTCGACATTGACTGGTGTAACCAACAACGGTACATTGACCCAGAGTGGTGTCATCACACAAACAAGTCTTGGTGTCGCACCGAACAATACATTGCTTTCAACTAACTTCACTGGTAACGTTTTGATCAGTGGTACACTTAGTAACGCAGGTAATGCAACACTCGGAACAGGTGCTGGAACAACAAACACGCTCGGTAATGCTGGAAGCAGCACCAACACGATCACCGGTTTGAACAACCAGATCATTGCAACCAATACCAATACGATCACCGGATTGATCAACAATATCAACGGTACAACGAATATCAATGGTAACACACAGATTAACGGTACACTTGGAACTACAGGTAACGTTACTCTCGGTACAGCAAGCACAACAAACACCTTCGGTGCTGTTGGAAGCGCTAACCGCTTTAACGGTGTATCGAACTTCGGTTCACTTCCAGCTGGTAACGGTAATAAGTTGATCGTTGATGGTATTCCTAATACCTTGGCACCAACTGCACCGACAAACTTGCCTCCTGGCTTTGTACAGCCTACTGATTACGAACAGATCATCAATGGTGACCTCTTAGTAACCGGTTTCTCAAACTTGAGAAGCGCAACGATCGGTGATCTCTTGGTCACAAACTCTTTCACACTTCCTGCTTCAGCAAGCTTCTGCGCAAACAACATTCAGGTTGCTCAGTTGTCTTCATGGTGCGGTGGTGCAGCTGGTGCAGCGATTGCTGTTAATACAGCTTTCAACCAGAACAGCCTCGGAACAAGTGCTTTTAACACATTCCTTGGTACGAACTTCACAGGTAATGTTGCTATCACAGGTGGTTTGTCTTCAACTGGCAACACTTCGCTTGCAACTCTTCCTGGTTCTTCAGCTACACTCGGAAATAGCACAGGCGCAACAATCGTCAATGGTAGCACTGTTACTGTAAATGGTCCAACGACCATCAATGGTACAACCGCTCACAATGGTAGCATCACTCAGACTTCAGGTAGTGCTCAGTTCTTGAATACTCAAGTTAACGGTACACTTGGTTCGACTGGTAACGTTACTCTTGGTACAGCGAGCACGACCAACACGATCGGTGCTGCTGGTGCAACGAACACCTTGACCGGTTTGAACAACCAGTTGCTTGCTACTGCAGCAAACACATTGACTGCACCTCAGAATAACCTCAACGGTGTTTTGAACCAAACTGGTAGCTCAAACTTCACTGGTGGTACAACAACGTTCACCAACAACCCTGTTGTCTTGAACAACTCGAACATCAACGGTAGCAATAACAGTAATATCAGCAATGTAACTACTGTTCAGGCTAACGTCAGCATGACGATCGGTGTTGGTACACAGGCAACTACATTGACAAGCACCAACACAACGGGTGCTGCCATCAACCAGCAGTTGGCTTCAGTTGGCGGTAAGATCCCGGTTTATCTCCGTCAGATCTCGCAGTTCACTGGTGTCGGTGGTGGACCAAACGGTGGTGCAGTTACACCTGTCATCAACTTTGGTGCTAATGGCTTTGATAACAACGATGCTATCACAGTTACCTACTACACACGTAACGGTGCACAGTTCGGACAAATGTATCCGGTTAACATCAACGCTGTAGCAGGAACGCTTCAGGTTGAGTCAACCAATCCATTGGATGTCAACACTGTACAGGTTGTAATCTTAAGAGACTAATTGAACGACGTTCCACGGTTTGAGATCTCGGGACACTACTTTGCAGTATGCCCCGAGAGCTCAGCCGGGAATTAACAAACAGATTTTTCTACGTCAGAGAGAGTTCACGAAAAACCCCGTCAATGCGACGGGGTTTTTCATTTAATACGATTTGTGTTAATAAATTAGGAAAGAAGGATATTCCAGGCAGCTTCTATATCATTATGCTCGATCAACTCTTTTGCGCGTAGATGGCGATTCTCGAGTGTTTCGCTACTTTGAGGAAGGATTGATGCACTAGGGATTTCATCTACTTCTAAGAGCCTTGCAAGGTCGTTTCCTGTGAGATAGGCACTCGTCTTGATCTCCTGAGGTAAGCTATCAAACCCATTCCGAATTGCGGTAGGTTGACTGAGTTCAAATAAGCCTTGTGCGGCACGAGTGTACCACGAGCCACCCATTCTTGCAACCTGATCCATTGCTCGGGGGTCTATCTGATCTTTATCGTTGATCACATCCTCACGAACGTGTATCATCATCACCTCGCAGATCAACATATTTGCGCTGCCGGGCCTGTGATCAAAATCTATATGTTGCAGTAACTTTGCTTCCATAACAAAAGGACTTTCAGCAACTCCCGGAGGTTTTACTTTCAGGGAGGGGAGTTTGGTAAATCCTGCTTTGACAAATTCATCCACACCACGTTCATATGGAGCTGAGGCCAGGCTCATTTGATGAACCATATCATAACTGACGATAGAGATCGTACATTCTTTCGTTTCAAGGATATTCAGAAGTGTGTCTTTCGCAGCGCCGGTCTTTCCGCTATAGGCGGGACTAAAACAAACTACCGGAGGGTTGGCACCGAATGCATTAAAGAAACTGAATGGCGCAAGATTCACATTTCCATTACTATCTATCGTTGAAACAAATGCTATGGGTCTTGGGGCAATGCCACCGAGAAGCAATCGATGAGCTTGTGGAAATGGTAATTGGGAAAGATCAAATGTTTTCATGCACTACAATTTTGTAATGCAATTAAAGCGACAATGCGGTAATAAGAATTCCCCTTAGCACCAGAGAAGGATCGACATAATTAATAATACTTGTCCTTCCCGAAAATAGTTGTGAGAGGCCTCCAGTGGAAACGACAATTATTTCCTGGCCAGTAAAGACTTCCTCGTGCAAGCGCGCGACCAACCCTTCGATAGATGCGAGCGAACCATAGAGGATGCCGGATTGCATAGACTCGACCGTATTAGTACCGAGAACGTGAGGTGGGAATTCTAACGTAATGTTCGGCAATTGGGCGGCTATTGAAGAGAGATGTCTTGCGCTTGATTCGACACCAAGAGAAATAATACCGCCAAGATATTCGCCACTCTTATTGACACAATCAAAGGTTGTCGCTGTTCCGAGATCGATAACGATCAAAGGTTTATTTTTCGACCTCGCATACAAATGATACCCAGCAAGCGCAGAAAGTAAGCGATCAGTACCGACTTGTTCGGGGTGTCGGTAACGATTGACGATCGGTACATCGTTATTGTGAATCACTGTGATCGTCGCCGTAATGAGAGAAGTGGTAATAACAAGACGCAAATTATCAACGGCATCAGGTACAACGGAGGCGATGACTACATTCTTGATCTCGTGTAACGTTTTTAGCTTTTGCTGTAGCTCCTGCGCATTTACTCCGAAGATGATCTCACTCGTGGGAAATGCAAACGCGCTGATAAGCTCAGTAGCGTCGAAGACTCCGAAGGTGACCGACGAGTTGCCAATATCAACAGCTAAGATCATAAAGGGAAAGTAATAGTTGCGGTTTGTAGCGTATGTTCTTCACCAGTTGCAGTGCGAATGATGATCGCGCCGTTATCGCTCACTCCGCGAATCGTTGCGCTCTCATAAGTTCGATCATCGGATGTAGTGACGGTGATCGCAACATCGCCCATCCAAGCAAGCTCTGCTCTGAGATCATGGAGTAGTCGCTGACGATCATGATAATGTTGTAGTGTATATTGCATGGTGGCAAGCAACAGATCGCGAGCATCATTGAGGGGTAATGTATATTGCAAAACCGATTTCAAGCCGATGGCTTTTGTCGCGACCGATGTAGCAAAATAATCCTGATTGACATTTATCCCGATGCCGATCACGATTCCGCGCAATGAGTTTCCATTCCAGACAGCCTCACTGAGGATACCGGAGATCTTTTTCCCGTCGAGCAAAATATCATTTGGCCATTTGAGTTGAACTCGTGACGGGTCAAAAAATCGGAGTTCACGTTCGAGTAGCGACCGTATCGTTGCAAGGACTGTTAGTCCGGTCAGAAACTGCATCAGGTCGATTATTTCGAGTGCTACTTCGGTTAAGACGATCGAAAGAAGAAGATTTGTGCCGGGCTCGTCATACCATTCTCGCCAATGATATTGTCCTCTGCCGCTGGATTGATGTAGCGCCACAAATACATCACCATGGCGCGCAATGCCACCGTCAAGCTGCTCGCGGGCTAGCGTTTGGGTCGAAGGAAGCTCGGAGTATGTTTGGACATTCCACATTATAGATTAATAAAACACCATTTTCCGAAAGCCGTGCCGAACTAAAGAGGCTTTCAATCTATTATTTTACACGAATATGATAGTGTATAAATTCGGCGGAGCGACCACTCGCTCGATCAGAGGCTTGCAGCGGATGGTGCAGATCATTCGCCGTACTTATGATGAACAAGAACGTAAACGTGCACGCTCACGCAGTGCAGACCCACATATTGGGTTGGTAGTCGTTGTCTCCGCAATAGGCCACACGACACGTCGTCTGCGTTCAATTGCCGAAGACGCAGAAGCGGGAAAAGGTCTTTTTGCCGGCGAAACTCTCGAACGCCTCGTTGAACGACATTTACAGCTTGCCGAATCTCTCGAGCTTTCCGACAAGGCGTATGCAAGTGTCGTGAAGAATATCAACCACCTTGCAGAAGAGATCGCAAAGCTTGTCGAAGGGGTCACCATCACCAAAGAACTTTCGAATCGCACCCTCGACGCTTTTCTTTCAAAGGGAGAATACTTTGCTTCGGCGCTCATTGGTGCAATGCTTTCCGATGGTGAAATATCAACCGAAGTAGTTGATGCCAAAACGATCGTCATTACTGATGCGCAGTATAGCTCGGCGATACCGAACAATCTAGCGATCAAGGAGCGATGTAACTCGCGACTCTTGCCACTACTTCAAAAAGGGAAAGTGGTCTTGACACAGGGCTTTATCGGTGGCACGACCGATGGTGATGTGACGACCATGGGATCGGAAAGTTCTGATCTCACAGCGACACTTCTCGGCAGAGCACTCGCAGCGGAGGATGTGGTGATCTGGAAATCTGTTTCCGGTATTTATACTGCAGACCCTGAGTATATAGCTCGTGCAAAGCCGATACGACATCTTTCGTTCGAAGAAGCCGATGAACTTGGTCGGCGGGGTGTGCGTGCGTTATTTCAAAATGTTGCACAACCGCTTCTTGATGAAGAAGCACGAGAGAAGACCATCGTTCGGGTTACTTCTGCCGGACCTAAATCGCTTCGCGGTACGACAATTTCTTCGTCGATCGGAAGCGGAGTTCGTACCCCACGACCGATAGCTCTCGCGCTCGAACAAAACATTACAACGGTCTATGTAAAAGCAGCTTCTGATCAGGATTCGAAGCGCAAAAAAATTTCGCGAGAAGCGCAGATCGCCTATAATAAAACGCAAGGCATTCCATCGTTTGCGCTCAATCGCGCATTTTATTATTGGGCAAGCGACACCGAACTCACCATCTGTTTCCGTCGTGACGAACGGCGTTCACTCTTTCGTGAACTCAAAGACGCCGGTTATGAGTTGCAGGAAGAACGACCGCTGGCGGCACTTTCGATGTTGGTCAGGACACGTGATGCGGCGCAAGATCTTACTGCTATTCGTGCAAAACTATTTCGGTCATTAAGAAATTTCCCGGTTCGTGCGGTACTTCCGGTTGAAAGCAGTTTGGTAGTACTGCTTGACGAACATCGAGCGGTAGAAGCATTAAAAAAACTCCATCGCGATTTTTTTGAATAGAATTGATGATAGAGATAAAAAAATATTTAGTATTGGTATTGCTGATGGTACTTGGTTGTCAAACGTCTTCCGAGCCGCCAGCAACGGCTACTTCTTCAGACTATTTACCGTTAGAAATAAATAACCGGTGGATATATTTACGTGAGAGATATTATCGTGGTACTCTTTTAAATACGGATACGCTGACGGTAACGGTTGTCAGTTTTGATAGTGTGCTCAAAGCATGGAAGGTTGCGCGTGTTTCGCCTACGGCAACTGATACATTAAGTATTCAAAAGATAGATGATAGCCATTATCGTTTTGCTCGATCGGGTACAAATGTATTTTTATCATTGATCTCGATCTCACCCACATCAGCATCGGCAATGCTCTTGCCGACGAAGGCTGATGGCATCAACTCAAGCCAAGAAACATCGTTAATTTCGGACTCGTCATATAATACCAACACCAGTAAACGTATTCATCAACACTTTATGCTTTATGGTGTCGATAGTGTTACGACGTTACAATTAGATTTTGAACATAGCTTTGTGCGCGGAGTCGGACAAGTACATGCAGCGTTTATTTCGGATATCAATCAGTGCTTAGTCTGCTCGCTCCGTTCGGAATTTTATACATATCGTTTGATAGATCATACCATACAATGAGCCTAGAAGAACTTTCTATTATTGTTTCAGCGCTTGACGAAGATACCGGAAGCGGCGACCCGACGACTGAGGCAACGGTCGATCCAACCATCAACGGCACAGCTTTTTTTCTTGCAAAAGAAAATGGTATGCTGTCGGGGATAGAGTATGCTTGTGAAGTTTTCAATGTATATGCAAAGCGAAGTGATCGCGAGGCGGCCGTTACGCATCAAATAATCATTCAAGATGGAACACCTGTTAAAATTGGTGATAGAGTTGCCGTTATATCCGCACCGCTTGATATTATTCTTAC
Organism: Kapaibacterium sp. (SeqCode); assembly: GCA_038229915.1. GTDB lineage: Bacteria > Bacteroidota > Ignavibacteria > Palsa-1295 > Palsa-1295 > JAFDZW01. Next base: position 139,472 of record JBBRNY010000001.1, read on the forward strand.
AGCGGAGCGTGTCGCACTGAATATTTTACAACGAATGTGCGGCATTGCCACTATGACCGCACAGTTTGTTGAAGCGATCAGAGGAACAGGAGCAACAATTCTCGATACTCGAAAGACGGTGCCGTTGCTACGCCCATTTGATCGGTATGCGGTCAAGAGCGGCGGCGGAAGCAATCATCGTTATTCACTCGGTGATATGATTCTTGTCAAAGATAATCACATTGCTGCCAACGATATGAATATTATGTTGGTCATCGAAAAGCTCCGAACATATTTCAGTACTCGAACGAAGATCCCTGTTGAGTTGGAAGTGACAAGTCTTGCTCAGTTTGCTATCGTGCAAGAATTTGGAGTAGGAATAATAAATAGGGTATTGTTCGATAATTTTAAACTTGAAGACTTACGCCAAGGCGTCGTTCTCAATAATGGAGTGTTTGAAACAGAAGCCTCGGGCGGAGTGAATCTTTCGACAGTTCGCGAGATCGCCGAGACGGGTGTAAACTATATTTCGGTCGGTGCATTGACTCACTCGGTCAAAGGTCTTGATATTTCCTTAGAGGTCGAATAAAAATATTAACTGGCGTTCTCAATATCTTCGTAAAGTGCTTCAAGAAGAGCCTCTTTATTAATTGGGATAATTCCTAATTCTTCTACGACCAACCCAGCGGCACGGTTGGCGATCATCGCGGCTTCGCGGACCGATGCGCCGCAAGCTTTCGCGACAGCAAGCGTGGCGATCACCGTATCTCCTGCGCCTGACACATCAGCAACTTCTCGGGCTGTTGTCGGTATCGAAAATGGCTCGCTTTCGCCGCGCTCGAAGAGCAACATCCCTTTTTCACTTAATGTCAAAAGAAGATTGTCGGCGTTAAGCATATCGAGTAATTTAATACCCGCTTTTTTAATTTGATCATCGTTCGATAACCGAATACTCAGTGCGTCCTCGATCTCTTTTTTATTCGGCTTGAAGACACAGACCGATTTGTATTCAAAAAAATTATCGTGCTTCGGATCAACAAAGATCGGCACGTTATTTTTTTGTGCAAGTAAACAGATCCGACCGATCAACGCTGCCGATAACACCCCTTTGTTATAATCTTCGAGTATGATACCATCGAGGCTTTCGATCTGATCATGAAGAATGCTAAATAATTTTTCTTCGACCGTTGCCGATATCGGATGTTTATTTTCATGATCGACTCGAAGCATTTGCTGTGAACCAGCGATGACCCTTGTCTTAACCGTCGTTGGTCGGTCTGGGTCGGAAATGATACCTTCGGTCGATAGACCTATTTCTTGCAACAGTGTACGAACCCGATCACCTTTGGAGTCATTACCGACCACACCAAGTAATAGAGGCGTTGCCGAAAGTGTATGAATGTTGTGACCAACATTTGCGGCACCACCGAGGCGTGCTTCTTCGCGGTGAATATCAAGCACCGGCACCGGAGCCTCGGGCGACATTCTCGAGACTGTACCGAATAAGTAGCGATCGAGCATAAGATCGCCAACAACGGCGATTCGAGCCTTGGAAAAGGCTTTTGCAAGCGATTCTATAAGTGTTTGTGACAACATTGAGATAGCATTTCCCCAAAAAACACCACGAATATGACTAAAATTGCCTAATTGGGGCTTCGGTCAAATCTATTTGCCCTACTGTCGGCTCCCGTAACCTTAACGGTTCTAATACGTTGTAACGAGCTACGGTAATAAGGGTTTCGGGAAGGTTTTGAATCCCTATGCTGTTCTATTACGCTTTGGCACAAACACCAATGAATCAATACGCGCAAGCACTTGAAGAGAAGATCAGAGCAAAGACCGCACGCATCGGCGTTGTCGGTTTGGGCTATGTCGGCTTGCCGTTAGGGGTCGAATTTGCCGTAAAAGGTTTTCGAACCGTCGGTATCGATCTTGACCCAAGAAAGATCGACTCCCTCGCTAAAGGTAAAAACTATATTCAGGATATTGACGATGTCGTCGTAGCTCGTGTGCTGAGCGAAGGATTATTTTCGGCTCAGGATAACTACTCAGGTTGCGAAGAGCTTGATATCATCTATATCTGTGTTCCGACTCCATTTACCGATAACAAAGAGCCTGATATTTCCTATATCAAAAGTGCATCAGAAGCAATTGCTTCTCATCTGCGCGCTGGGCAGTTGATCATTCTTAAATCAACGACCTACCCGAACACGACCGAAGGTCTGGTGCAGCCGATCTTAGAAGCAACCGGCAAAAAAGTTGGCACCGATGTTTTTCTCGCTTTCAGCCCTGAGCGTATCGATCCGGGTAATCAAAAATTTACCACAGCCAATACTCCTATCGTTTGCGGAGGTGTCACACCTGATTGTACGAAGCTTGCGGTGCTTGCCAATCAGCAGATCATCACGACCGTGATAGCCGTTTCGAATCCGAAAGTGGCGGAGATGGAAAAACTGCTCGAAAATATTTTCCGATCAGTAAACATTGCACTGGTCAATGAACTTGCAAAACTCTGCGACCGTATGGGTGGCATTAATATGTGGGAAGTCGTCGAAGCCGCGGCCACAAAGCCTTTTGGCTTTATGCCATTCTTTCCGGGACCGGGTATTGGTGGGCATTGCATCCTCATCGACCCATATTATCTCTCTTGGTATGCTCGTGCGTATGACTTCGAAACTAATTTTATCACCTTAGCCGCCGAAACCAACGAGTCAATGCCGTTCTATGTGCGTGATATGGTGATCCATGAAGTTGCACATTTGCCGAAGAGCATTACCGATGTCAATGTGCTCGTACTTGGTGTGGCCTTCAAGCGTGATGTTGATGACACCCGGCACTCGCCGGCACTAAGAGTGATCGAACTCTTACTGGCCGAAGGATTAAAAAATATTTCATATAACGACCCGTTCGTGCCACAAATTTCTATCAGTGGCAATGACTACCAGTCGGTAGAACTATCGGAAAAAATGCTTGCGCAAACCGATATTATTCTCATCACCACTGATCACACCGGATATGATTATCCGTGGATCATCGAACATTCTTCTTGTGTCATTGATACCCGTAATGCGACCAAGAACATCACCGATCCGACGCTTTGCAAAAAGATCGTACTGCTTGGCTCGGGAAACACAAAGAAGAACTAAGCGCTCTGAGGAAAACAATTGTCAATTAAGAAGATCATCATCGTAGTCGGAGCGCGCCCCAACTTTATGAAGGTAGCGCCAGTATTAGGCGCGTTAAAACGTCTTGCATCACAGCAGTTTCAAGCGATCTTGGTGCATACCGGGCAACACTATGATGCAAATATGTCAGACGTGTTTTTTAATGATCTCGAAATGCCACATCCCGATACATTTCTCAATGTCGGAAGCGGCTCTCATGCCGAGCAAACCGCACGAGTAATGATCGAGATGGAGCGTTTGGTTGCCCAGGAGCAACCCGATCTTGTGCTCGTAGCAGGAGATGTAAACTCGACACTTGCGGCGGCGATCGTCGCGGCGAAAGCCGGCGTAAAACTTGGGCATATCGAGTCGGGCTTACGATCGTTTGATCGTTCGATGCCCGAAGAAATTAATCGTATCGTTGCCGATGAATTTTCTGATTTTTGTTTTGTGACCGAGCCAAGCGGCTTAAAAAATCTTGACCACGAAGGCATTGATAGCAACCGAGTGTTTTATGTGGGTAACACGATGATCGACTCCGTCGTGAAATATCGTAGTGCAGCGGAAGCAAAATTTCCTGCGCTTTCAGCGCGCTTAGGCATCGATAAAAAACAATACGTCTTAGTAACGCTTCACCGACCGAGTAACGTCGATGATAAAGCGAATCTTACATTGCTGGTCGATCTATTCGAAAAGATGTCAGCAACGGTAAAAAAAATAATTTTTCCGGTGCATCCGCGTACCCTCAAACGCATCGAAGAATTCGGACTTGGCGAGCGTGTTGCAAATAATACGGCACTGACACTGATCGAACCGCTTGGCTATCTTGATTTTCTTGCATTGCAAGATGGCGCGACCGTCGTACTGACCGACTCCGGTGGCGTGCAAGAAGAGACGACAGCGCTTGGTGTGCCGTGTATCACGCTTCGCGAAAACACCGAACGTCCGGTGACGATCGAAGTCGGTACTAATGAAATGACCGGTCTTGACACCGAACGAATTTTAACGCTCACCGCATTAGCGATCAGCGGAGGTTGGAAACCTGCTTCGATCCCCGAGCTTTGGGACGGAAAAGCGAGCGAGCGGATCGTTTCGATATTAAAACAACATATCGTTTAAGGAACATTGATGAAGCAACTTAGTCTTATTTGTTGTATATTTTTTCTCACGGCAACAGCTGCATTTGCGCAGCTTACAAGCCCAGGGGGCTCGGCAACGACACAGCCTGTCCCGTCGATCACCGGCTCGCTTCCTGATAGGAGTGCGCCGACGCTCTCGCAAGATGCGATGATCTTTGATGGTGCTGTCGATCCGAATGAGTATCGTCTTGGTCCCGGAGATATTTTGCAGTATCGTTCTTGGACAAATAATGATGCACAGCTATTGATGGTCTCAGCAGATGTGATGCTCATGGTGCCTCGTATTGGACCCTTCTCGGCAAAAGGAAAAACACTTGCACAGATCCAGCAAGAAGTAGGCGAAGCCGTAGAAAAAGGCTTTCAGCGCAAAGCAGGCTCAGACAAACCATTTTTTTCTTTAACACTGACCCAGCCTCGCCGCATTATGGTGAATATTCTGGGACAGGTCGAACTGCCCGGCGCTTATGCATTCACGGGCGGGACACGGGCAGCATTTGCAGTTGCCGTCGCAAACAAACCATCTCAGCACACGTCGCTTATAGGTGATCAAGCATTTCAGCGCGAAGAAGAAAAACGTAAACGCGAAGCCGATCGCCTTAAACCATATCTTGGCGAAGGTACAGAAAAAGTCTCGAGTCTTCGGAATATCATCGTCTCACATGCCGATGGCACGACCGATCGCGTAGATCTCTTTCGATTCAATGGTACACACGATCCGCGTTTTTCGCCGTTGCTTCGTGAAGGGGATGTAGTCTATGTTCCCTATAAAAAAGCGAATGAAGGTATGGTGGGTGTCTATGGCGCAATTCGATCTCCGGGTGATTACGAATTTGTGATGGGCGATTCACTGTGGCAGATCATTCGCTCGGCCTTCGGACCCAGTGACAACGCCGATCTGAGCAAGGTCGAACTTGTTCGAATGAATCCTGATGGCTCAAGTATCGGCAATCAGACCATTGACTGCAATGCGATCAGAGCCGGAGCCGCGTCTGATGTTGCATTGCAATCGGGTGATAGAATTTTTGTCCGCGATCATCCAGATCTTCGCGAGCTTTCGCGAGTTATTGTGAAAGGGGAAGTTGCGTTTCCGGGTGTGTACCCGATCGGTCGTTCGAATACAAAACTTTCTGATGTTATTAAAATAGCCGGTGGATTTACACCATACGCCTTTATTGGTGGCGGCACTGTGACGCGCAAACGAATTGATATTGATAACAAAGATATTATGATGGACGACGAACGCAAGCTGGTCGGTCGTCTTTCAAATCTTGAAGTCGAAGATACCGCAAACTTTCGCGCCATGACCGAATCGCGTCAGGGGTATGTCGCAGTAGATATGCATCAGCTGTTCGAAAAAAATAATGCCTCGGCAGATATTACTCTTCGTGACGGAGATGTCGTCTCGATACCGCCGGCATCAAACAGTGTGTATGTTTGGGGATATGTTGGAAGCTTAGGATACATCCCATATCAGCCGGGCTGGAAAGTTGATGACTATATTGCAGCCGCCGGTGGTTATGCCGAAGGTGCCGAAAAATCTCGAACCAGAGTCATCAAAGCACGCACTCGCAAATGGGCAGAACCGGACAAAACTATTGTCGAAGCAGGCGATGAGATCTATATACCGAAAGAAGCTACTTATCCTGAAGGTTATTCATTACAAAAAGTGGCGATCATTGTTGGTATATTAACTGGCGTTCTGTATGCAGTTAGTATTGTTGTTGCACTAAGAAAGTAATAACTGTGAAAATATTTTTAGTCATCGTTCTTTTTATTACTGTTTGTGCTTCAGTTTCCGATGCACAGCTGAACTCAAGGCCACACGTCGGCATAGCACAAGTGCCGATCGGTGAAGAGGTGTATGCCTTTCTCAGACATCTCAGTGTGAGAGGCTTTATTCAAGGATACAGCGAAACACAATTACCCATCTCGGAATTTGATGTTGTTCGCTTTTTGCGTCAGGCAAATACAATATTACTTTCCGATGGTGAAAAGGCGTTGCGAATAAAATTTCTTCGTACCTACGAGCGTGAGCCATACGAAGCGGTAACAATGTTTCCATCTGAAAATGCAGAGCCCCTCTTTTTTAGCGGCATACCCACTGACAAAGATAAATATCTCTATCGTTGGCGCGATGATTCTACGCTTTCGGATTTTCAAGTTCATGGAATTGCCAGTTTAGAATATCGTCGCCGAAGCAAACCAACCCCCGGCACTGCAGAGCTTGGGTTGATCGGCGGAAGATTTACCGGTTCGCTCAGCGGACACGTTGGTTTTTTTATGGAAACAACCAACGGGCAGGATTTCGGTGACTCTACGATCGCCCTTGAAGATCCGATCATCGGAAAAAATAAAAATTTTACATTATTCTCGCACAGTTTTTTTGATCAGACCACCGGTGAGTTAGTCTATAACAATGACTGGTTCACAGCGAAGATCGCTCGTGAAGCTATTGCGATCGGCGGAAGTTATCAGGGAAATAATGTTATTATCTCGCCAAATATTCAAACGCCCGATTTTATCAGTTTGCAGGCGCACGTCGGTGCCGTTCGATATCAGGCCACCGTTGCATCGCTCCTTGGTGACCCAAGATTTAGTGAGCGCCCGACATCGGCAGGAGAGTTTACCGCGGGTCCGGGTTCATATATTGATTCAAAATATCTTGCCTTCCACGACCTGACATTCTTTATCGGCAACGATGTTGAATTTGGTTTTACTGATATGACGATCTTCTCTCGACGCTTTGATCTTGCGTATGCCAACCCATTCACATTCTATAAGTCGGTCGAGCATTCGCTCAACGACCGCGATAACGGCTTGCTCGCGGCTCACGCACGTTGGAGGATCACCAATAATCTTGAGATCAGAGGTCAAGGTTTAGCCGATGACATTCTTGCCAGCAAGATCGGGACCGGATTTTGGGGAAATAAGTTTGCATGGCAGATCGGCGGAATGTGGTCTGCACCGTTTGGACTCAATGATGTCGATGTTTCTCTTGAACATACTCGTGTCGAGCCGTTTACATATTCGCATTTTAATCCGCAAAATACATTCGCGACCAGTGGGCAGATCATCGGTGCAGGCATCGGACCAAATGCGCTCAGTTGGTGGGGACAGATCCGTTGGGCACCGAACGAAAAACTAACGCTCGAAGCAACGATGACACTCGTCGAGCGTGGCGAGAATATTTATAACAGTGCCGACTCATTATTAGAAAACTTCGGATCAAACTTTGAATACTCTGTCCGTAGTGAGGACGAGAAAAATCATATTATTCACCTTCTCGATGGACGAAGAGTCAATACGATGACAATAGAAGCCACCGTTCGTTATGAATTGTGGCGCGGGCTCGGGTTCTATGCAAAACTTTTAAACAAGAGCGTAAACTATCTTGCCGGTACGCCGGAAAATCCGATAGAGAAACCCTATGGACTGATTACCATTGGCGCCAAAGCACTCTTTTAGACAGCACGTTTTATTTTACTATTATGACTGATCAATCTTCACCGAATAGTGTGCATCATCTTGAGCCAGCTCGCAAAGCATGGGTTGAAGCGATGGCACTGTTGCTTCGCCACAAGACGCTAATTTTGCTGACTTCGATCGCTGTAACGATCGTCACGGTAGTGTATATGTTTTTTGTTGCGAAAATTTGGTTTAAAGCAGAGGCGAATATTGTACCGGCAAGAAGGCAGGGTGGAATGTTTGACAATATTACTGCTGGTATTTCGAGCACGATCAAAGATCTCGGTCTGACTCAGCTTGCAGGAAAAAATAAGAGTGATGGTGTCTATAGTCCGCTTGCTATTGTCGGCAGCAGAACAGTTGGCGAGAAAATGGTGAAAGATTACGGTTTGATGAAAGTCTATGAAACCGAAAATATCGATGATGCCATAAAAGAATTTGGCGAGCATACTTCTGTTGCAGTTCTTGAAGAAGGGAACATTGGAGTATCATTTGAAGATACCGACCCCAAGCGTGCTGCCGAGGTTGCAAACCGATTAGTGGGGATGCTTAATGAAGTAAATTCAAAACTCGCGAACGACGAAGCAAAGTTCAACCGAACATATATTGAAGAACGATACAGCAATATGATCGCTGATCTTGATTCGTCAGAAAAAGCACTCGGTGTGTATCAGCGTAAGTATGGTGTCTATGAACTCAAGGCGCAAGCCGCCGCACAACTTTCGGTCTTGAGCACGCTCGAGCAACAGCGCTATCTCTCGGAGATACAACTTGCCAGCGCAGAACAACTCTACGGCACTCAGTCCCCCGAAGCAAACACCATGCGGACACAGATGGCTGAGCTTGGGAAAAAACTTGAAGATCTGCGTACCGGAATGGATCAAAATGCAAAAAGTTATTTTCCGGCTATGAATGTAATGCCCGACGTGGCATTAGATTATCTTCGCTTGACGCGCGAAGTCGAAATACAATCAAAATTGAAAGCGTTTATGCTTCCGTCGTACGAGCAAGCGAAAATGGATGAAAACAAACAGTCTTTATCGTTCATTATGCTCGATTCGGCGCAGGTGCCTTTTAGAAAATCAAGACCAAAACGCTCGGTTGCGATCTTGATCGCTTTTTTTGGAAGTATAGTACTTACTTCGCTCACAGTGATCGTCGCGACTCGTGTTGGCGAAGCCCGCGAACGCTTCCGTCGTGATCGCAAATTGTTGGGAGTCTAAAACCATAGTAATGAACCTACTCTCGAGATTGATCTTTCGTTCTTCGAGATCGCAGTTTCTGTGGTGGGGTTTTATTGTTGCACTTGTTATTCGTATCGCGATCGTTATTTCATTTGGGAATGCAGAGCATCCACAAATGTATGAACATGGCGATATAGCAAATAACTTGTATCAGGGCAATGGCTATACCATGCACTGGCCTTATGAATCGCTCGATAGTGCGCGTCGCGCTGTGATGAGCAAGCCTCCCAACCATGAAGGGGCGTTTATTCCGCCACTCAACCCCTATCTTATTTACGTGTCGTATCTATTGTTTGGTCAGACATCACTGGCCATTACTGCTCTGATGTTGTTCTATGCAATATGTAGCGCGTTAGTAATACCTATTGTGTATCAATCATCGAGATTGTTATCATCGGAGACTGGTGCGCGTTGGTGTGCGATGATTGCGTCACTTTTTGTTCCTGCGGCGTATTCGGTGACAACATTTTCAGGTTCACCACTATATCATTTGTTCGGAGCGTTAATAGTATTATTCGCGATTCGAGTAATACAATTCTGTCAATTCAGTGACGTTATTTGGCTTGGCGTATGTTGCGGAATAATGACATTACTTCGAAGTGAGTTTTTCCTTCTCAGCTTTCTTCTGATTGCGCTTGTCGTTCTCTATTCTCGTCAGAAATATTCATTTTCACAAAAATTTAAATCGCTTGCTATTTCGGCAGGGGTGTGTCTGTTAGTTATTACTCCCTGGACGGTTCGCAATTATAAATTGTTTAACCGTTTTGTGCCGGTGCTTAGCCATCCGTGGTTTGAAATTTGGCGCGGGAATAATGCTGTGGTTGCCTCTGGCTCATTATTTTCAGCCGAGCCTTATGTCTGGGTTAGCCCTGTGCAATTTCCGGAGATCATAAAAAAAATGGATGCTCTTCCGTATGATCGTTTTTTTGAGGTCGGCGTGAATGATATGTTTCAGGCATCTGCTTTAGAGTTTATGAAAGCCAATCCGGGGCAAGTACTATATCTAAGCACAAAAAAAATATTCTATCTTCTAACAATAGATATGGCTGACCATTCAGTCCGAAACCCGATCTATATACTTTCGATGCTCGTCGTCATACCCCTGACGCTATTCGGACTTTACAAAATACTTACATCAAAAGAAAGACAAGTAGAAGGAATGCTATTTCTTTTGATATTTGGATATTATCTCGCGATCACCGCCGCAACCTATTCGTTGCCGAGGTATCAGATTTATCTTTTTGTGCTACTGCTACCATTAGTAGGGGTGTCGCTTTCATCTAAAATTGAAGAGCAAGCTCTTAAATCTCGTGTATAAAGTACGTCCGATCATAAAGTATTGTTTTTTTGCAATAACAACGTTGTTGTTATTGACGATGCTTGCTTTTCCGATGGGCAACGACCAAGCAATTTTTGAAGTTTGTGGGGCGCTGATTGCCAGAAAGTCTGCCATCCCCTTTCGTGATTTTCTTGAGATGAAGCAACCGTTGATATTTTATATATATTCTTGGTCAACAATATTGTTTGGCAGACATGAGTATTCAATACGAATACTGGATGTAGTATATCATATTATTTCATTGGGGTTGTTTTATAAAATAATTTCTAAAATTTATAACAATGAATTCATAGGCTTGTTAACGATATTTATCTACACTATCTATTTTCTTAGTGGAGGGTATTGGAGCACCGCCCAAACGGAGTCATTTGCTTTGCTTCCTCAACTTGGGATACTCTATGCAGTTGTCGGATCATTCAAAGCCACGGATAAGCGTAAAGTAATAGGGTATGCGCTACTCGCCGGAGTTTGTACTATTTTAATAATATCTATTAAAGTAACTCTGGGTTTGATTGCATTGCCGGTAATTTTTTCTACAGTATTGTTTTTTCGTAAGCTAGCGCTTCGAAGTTCAACGTTTTTGGTCCCGTATATTTTGTCATCCATCTTTTTTTTATCCATAGAGGTATATTGGCTTTGGGCCTCGAATGCACTCCAAAATTTAATTTTGACATTCCAGTGGTTGGCAAATTACGCTTCAACCTTTTCTCCGCTATTTAGCACAATAACGTTTAAGGATATATATTATAAGCTTGTCCCAGAACAATTTTTGGTAACTTTTACTCTTTCACTGATCGCTCTTGCTTGCTATGCAGTGTGTACTGAAAAACTTCGGTTCATTACCACTAAAATTACGACTCGAGAATTCTTCCGAATTTTTTGTTTACTATGTGTTGGATTTGGACTGGTCGGCATACTGATTGAGCGAAAAGCTTTTACCTATCATTATACTCGAATTACCTGGTGCATTGTACCCTTTGTTGCCGAAGGAATATTTACACTTTGGAATAAACGCAGCACATTCAGTGAGTGGTTTAGCCAATGGCATGGATTACAACGATTTGTGTTGAGTGTGTTTTTCGGTTTAGCAGTTGTTGTATTTTTCTTATGGTCGCCCTTGCCGAGAATAATAGATCAATCCTTTGGGTGGTCATTTATTGCAATCAACGGCGATGCAAATGCTCGTGCAAAGAAGATCGAATCAAGCAAGTACGATCTTGTAGATGCGATCTCCCTTGCCCAACATTACGCTCCTTCGCTCACCCCTACAGATCATATATTTCTTTGGGGAAACACCGTACAATTATATTATGAGTTTGATCAGTTACCAACGACACTCTGTGTTGCGAATCCACAATTGATCTCGCCTTGGACGCCAAAGGTTTGGATCGACACGTTGGTTTCGCAATTGAAGAACGCTCCACCAACTTATTTTTTGTGTGAGCTGAAGGATGAGAGACCATTAATTACTGGAACACCAGATGAATCCTATGCAGCATTGTTGAAGATTTCACCATTGAGAGAGTTCCTCTTCTCACACTATGCGTTGGTTGATAGTAATGCGCATTTCAAAATGTTTAAGTACATCCGCTCGTGAATACACTATTTGAATATAGTGGATTTCCCTACTCACAACTTTCTAAGAAGGTGCAGTGGGTTGTCGCGATTGCGATAGTCCTGCTTGCATTTGTCAGCCAGCTCTTATTCGGTATTGAATATTTTATTATTGCTGGAATTGCGGCAATACTGTGTACTGTATTTTTTCGAAATGAATTCGTTCTTCTTGCATCTTACATTTTGGTATTGATTGTTGTCGGGCTTCACGAACGTGAAGAAGCGATGAGTGTAGGCCCGATCGAAATACTCACGGCCTTCATTATGATCGCGGTATTGCTGTATGTGGTCTACAAGAAATTAATTTACAAGAGAGATCTTTCTTTTCATCCATCATTATTGTTGATTATTGGATATGTCTTCTGGGCAGCTACCAGTAGCATCCTCAGTATTGCAAACGAAGATAACACGTTCAATTATGCATTTCGAGAGTTTCTTTCCTTTTCTTCACTGGTAGTATTGCCAGTGCTTATCCGAGATGTACGAAAAAAATATGATTCATTTGATAAGTATATGTTTTATCTAATGATATTTGGTTGGCTCCTTATTTTAGTGGTTTCTGTACAACATATACGATCAACGGTTGCCCAGGCTACATATCTATATGAAACAGGGTTTGCCAGATATGATGTAATGAACAGTTCGGTATTGCTATTACTGTTTCTTGGAATGCTAATGCTTGAAGTTAGTTGGAAAAAGCGGATACCATTTTTTATAGGAATGGTGATAGCTGTGGGCGGCATCCTTATTTCATTTGCCAGAACAAGTTGGGTTGGGATCGTTTTTAGTATTCCTCTGCTAATCTTGGTCTCACCTCGAATGCAAAGAAAAAGAGGGTTTCGTGCAATCCTACTGATGGGAGGAGCCGGATTATTGGCTTTTGGTATTGTATATTTTTCCTTCCCGTTAATAAAAGCCATAGTTCAATTTTCATTTCAACACTTCACCTCATCCTCAAAAGTTGGTACTGATCCTTCTTTGGTGAATCGCTACATTGAGTGGGGATATGTATTTAAGCAGATTTTCCAAACCCCGATTACGGGAGTTGGTTTTGGCGGAAGATTTACACTCTATAATTGGCTTGGTGGCGTGGTCTATCGAACCGGATACACGCATAACGGAATGATGGTCTTGTTGCTCAAAGGTGGGATTGTTGGTTTGTTCTTGGTGATGACAGCATTCATTTCTTTTTTCGTGCTTGGTATTCGCGTAATGATATCCAAAGTGTTGACCGATAAAGAACGAATGATCGCACGGGTTGGGGTAATTTCCATCGTGTTTATGTTTTTTCACATGATGACATTAGGATTATTCATTCATCGTGAGGTTATGTGGTATCTTGGATTGATCTGGGGGTACTTCATTGCATTTTATGAGCAAATACAGTCTCATAAGAATGTGCCCAATGCACTCGCTGAGACGGCAATGTTGCTTCCGCCACATGAAAGTTCAAAGTAAAGCAAATAGCTCGGGTTCTTCCCTTCGTCGCACGCTTGCGGGTGGTTTGTTGCTTACGGTTTTGGCGAATGCCTTTTTATATATCGGGCATGTGGTTATCGCGCGTCGGTTGAGTCGGGAAGAATATGCGATTTTTACAGTAGTCGTTAGTTTTGTATCGCTGATGGCTTTATTTGCCGATCTTGGTCTGACGTTGTTGTTTGTCCGAAAATTTGCTGAAGCCGATGAGCGCACCCGTGCCGGTGAACATGAGCGCCGTGGCGAACTGCTTGGATCGATGTTGGTCTTACGGATCGGACTTGCCATACTTGTCTCAGGCGCCGTCTTTGTGATCGCTCCGTTATTAGGATACCCGAACGAGACACAAAAGCTGATGCACATTATGTTGCTGACACTTTTTATTTCTTCTCGGTTGATGGTCGTGCGCTCAGTAGGTGAAGCATTTATCAGGGGGCATAACAAATATCATTTCATAGCACTCTTTGCACTGATCGATGCGGCTGTATTCTCATTGGCATTGTTTTTTTATGGTGGTGGGAAAACCCTTGACCTCGAAGGCGCAGTATGGATCTATAGTTTATGTCATATCCCCGGTTTCTTGTTGTTGATCTGGCTGATCGGTTCATCTGCAAAAGAAATAGGTTTTCGTTTGAGTGTTCATTTCGGAATGTTGTGGGGAATGATACGTGAAGGGCTGCCATTAATTTTTAGTACAGCATTTCTTACCATTCATAATTTTGCGGATGCATTGCTTCTTGATAAATTGAGTACACCTCAACAAGTGTCAGCCTATGGAGCAGGCATTAGAATTTTGACAGCGGTCATTTTCTTGCCAACAGTATTCTCTGCAGTGATCGGTCCTCAAGTCACCCAAGCTATCGTCAGAGGTAATTCAGAACATATCCGAGCTATTGTTGACCGAGCATTGCGGCTCTTGTTAGTAACCGCTTTGATAATAGGTCTTTCGCTTACCTGTGCGTCAAACACTATTATCGGTATATTATTTGGTGGTGATAAATATGGCGATGCGGCACCGATCGTAATAATGTTTGGCTGGACGTTCTTTCCCATTGTGTTTGCGACGTTTTTATCGGAGCTCGCTATCGCAGAAGGAAAACTTTGGATCTCTACACTCTATATGTGTGTGATAATGATCGTTTCAGTCTCGATGGATTTTGTATTGATACCATCATTGGGCGCCTTTGGGGCAGCTACTTCGAAGTGTATCGCAGTCACGGTTGGTTCGTTTGTACTTCTTATTGCATCAAGACAAATGCACGTCATCGAAGCACGCCGATTTCTTGTGTTCTTGTTAAAGTGTTGTGTTGCTCTCGGCGTAGCACTATTGGCATATTTTGGTATTCGATCTGCTGTTGAACTCAATGAAATTCTAATGTTAATAGTCGTTCTTGCCGTATTCTCGGGTGTGGTGATGGCTTCACGAGCAATAGGATGGGCAGAGGTTCAAAATTTCTTCCAACCTAAACTGGTCAATGATCAGGGTAACGGATGAATAGATTTGAACAGCTACATATAGACCCATGGTCACCAGAACGGTGGGCGGGGGCAAGCTCTCCATCGGCCCATACTCTTCCTCTGGTAACGATCGGCATTCTAAATTTTAATAGATGCGATGAATTGCGAAGAACACTCGATGCCGTTACAACAGCAATAGATTATCCATCAATAGAAATTATCGTTGTTGATAATGCTTCGACCGATGGAAGCGTTGAGATGGTTGAAAAATTTTTCCCGAACGTTCGAGTTATTGTAATGCCCGAGAATATTGCCACTGCGGCAAGGAATGAATTTTATCGTGAGGCAAAGGGTAAATATATTTTTTCGTATGACGATGATTCATTCCCGGCAACACCGGCTACCGTCCTCGATGTCGTTCAAATGTTAGAAGAGCGACCCGAAATTGATGTAGCATCGTTCTATTGTTATCAGCCACTCACATCATTTGTCGAAAGCGGTGGTCTCGAAAAATTCAGCTTTTCGGGTAACCCTCAACATGGGTATGAGGGTCTTTTTTTTGTTGAAGGCGGTATGTGTGTTCGTCGTGATTCTTTCAAGCGTATTAGTGGCTATGACAAAGAATTTATTTGGGGTGCAGAAGGTGCAGATCTCGTGCTGCAATTCTACCAGCTCGGAATGAAAACTCTCTATTATCCTGCTTGCGCCACATTACATATGAAATCGCAGCAGAATCGAAATATTGTTCAGAATGTCAAGTTCTTCACTAGAAATTATATTTGGACCATAGGAAAGCATTTCCCGATCGTCATTGCGATCCCATTAGTAGTCTTATATATTCTCCGCCGTATGGTTGCGATTCTCCTACATCCTTCTTTTGCTTCGGGATATATTCAAGGTATTGTTGATGGGGTTATCGGTTTTGCTAAACAACGCAAGAAAACCGAAAAATTAACCTTGCGACAAGTTATTGGTTTGAAGCGTTGGTATCTTTTTCTTCTTCGCTGGTAACGTCTTGCGTATTCTTCAACTTGCCCCCCGGTTTCCTTTTCCGCTGATCGATGGCGGTGCGATCGGTATTTTTAAACCGACCGAAGCCATTGCTCGGCTCGGACACGAAATTACATTCGTTACTTTTCCTGATACTGACCAGCAGGTCACAAATGCAGGACTCGAACAACTTCGGTCGTTTGCTCGGGTTGAATTAGTATCGAAGCCGTTGCCATCGAGAAATGCAACGTTACTTCGGACAATGTTCAAAGGCGCCTACCCGATCGAGCGTCGTATGATGCCAGAAGTGTATGGGTTGCTTGAGCGATTGTTACAAGAATCGAAATATGACATCGTTCATATCGACGCCTGTCACATGGGGAAGTATGGGATGTGGCTCAAGGAGAAGTATGGACTTCCGATCGTACTTCGGCAACATAATTTTGAGACGCAGATCTATCGCCGCTTTGCATCGACCACTTCGAACCCTATTGCGAAATTCGTAGCTTCGATCCATGCAAAAAGGATGCTTGTCGAAGAGACGAAGATCATCGCTGGGCATGACCGGGTGATCGCTATCAGCACTGAAGACGAAGCTGAGATGGCTCGATATGTACCAAATGCGCACTACCGCGTTATTCCGGCAGGTGTTGATACGGATTATTTTAAGCCGCAACAGATTGAAAACAAAGGAAATAGTGTCCTTTGGGTCGGTGGTATGGATTGGGAGCCAAACCGTGATGCCGTTACTTTTTTTGCGAAGGATATTCTTCCGCTTATTGTTGCAAAGCACCCAGATATAGTCTTTGACATTGTGGGTTCAGGTACTAAGGAGCTTTCAGGAATAGAGGCAGAATCGGGAGGCAGAATCAGACTTCACGGTCGTGTCCCGGATATTCGACCATATCTTGCCTCGGCAAGTGTTATGGTTTGTCCGCTTCGTGTGGGCGGTGGGATGCGATTGAAACTTCTTGACTTTTTTGCCGCTGGTAAAGCAGTCGTTTCGACCCATATCGGAGCCGAAGGCAATCTCGGTATTGATAACGAGCATATTTTGCTTCGCGATGAACCGAAGGCTTTTGCCAGTGCAATACTACAGTTATTAGACGATCAGGATTTTGCTCAGCAGATCGGTCGTAATGCGAGAATGCTCGCAGAAAAGGAATACTCGTGGCAACGGATCGCTCGTGATTTTGTCGGAGTCTATGATGAATTGTTGGGACGTTAACAATGATATTGCTCAATGTTGCTATCATATTTTGTGCGCTCGTCGTTGGTTATAGCTACTTGCTCTATCCGATGCTTATTCGTGTGCTCGCAAAAAAATATCCTGAGCCATCTATTATAGACGAGAACTACCTCCCAAGTATTTCTATTATTCTTGCCGTGCACAACGAAGAGCGCGTCATCGAAAGCTGTCTGGCTTCGTTGTTAGCATTGGATTATCCTAAAGAAAATATTGAGATCCTTATTGGATCTGATGGTTCAAGCGATAGGACCAATGAGATACTCCTGCGATATCAGAGTCAATATCCATATATCAAAGCATTTTGTTTTTCGGCACAACGAGGAAAGATCGCAGTGCTTAATGATCTCATTACGACCACAACCTCCGAGATACTATTTTGTCTCGATGCTGATATTGAGCTTACTCCGAATACGTTACGCGTTCAAGTGCGCCATTTCGCTGATACAAAGATCGGTGCAGTGGCCGGATTATATAAGATCGAAAGCCCTGAAAGTTCTACGCTTTCACAATCGGAAGTAGAATATGCATCGCTTGATCAGAAAATTAGAACAGCAGAAAGTATTTATCATTCAAGTGTCGGTTTAGGCGGATGCAATTATACATTGCGGCGCTCATTGTGGAAGCCATTTCCTGATAACCTCATTCATGATGATCTGTTTGTGTTGCTGTCAGTTCTCGACCAAGGATTTCGTGTTTTTTTCGAGCCCCTTTCGATTGCTTCCGAGTTATTTGCGCGGAACATTCGAGAAGAATTTCGTCGTAAATCACGATCGGCATCGCGGGGTTTTCATACCTTTTCGTTTTTTCCGGCGTTGATGTTTCCACGTTCAGGTAAGAGCGCACTACTCTTATGGTCACATAAATTACTTCGTTGGCTTAGCCCGCTATTTGTGATCATTGCTATTGTGCTTGCATTGGTTGGATATAATGCCACTTCTGACCTATTTTATCAGATCATTCTCTTAGGAGTTGTCTTCGCGGCTATTATTCTGCTTGTCGGGTACGTTGCTGAACGGCGTGGGATCGCGATACCGTTGGTGCGACAATTATCGTGGTTAATTGTTATGAATGCGGCGTATGTTGCCGGTGCGATGAAATATCTGACCAAAAGCGATCATCAGGTCTGGATGTCTTCGTCACGACCGGAGTTAGAAAAATAATATTGTTTATATGAGCAGAAGAAAAGAACTCATCAGTCTGTTGCTTGGCGATCTACTCGCCATCACCGGCTCGTGGTTCTTATTCTATTGGCTGCGTTTTTTTTCCGGGTTATTTATCGTGCGTCCTGGGTTGGAATTTGATGTTCCGCACGTACTTCAAAGTTCGATCTTTATTTATTTTTTCTGGTTTGTTGCATTTTTATTTTTTGGTCTTTATCGGTCGTGGTACGTTCGCCCGATCTTTGATGAGATCGTCACGGTTTTAAAAACAGAAGCATTCGGAACAGTCGTGTTTATGATCGTGGTACTTTGGGATCCACTAACACCGAACGAAATCTCCACACCGACTCGCAATGATCCGAGGTTATTAGGTTTGTTATACTTCGGGTGTATTACCGTTTTAACAGTTTCTGTTCGGTTGCTTGTTCGATATACCCAACGGAGATTGCTTGAAGCAGGTATTGGTCTCCGTCCAGCAATTATTGTCGGCGAGGGTATAAAAGCCCAGCAACTGGCGCACAATCTTTCTCGGGCAAAACGTCTCGGCTATGAGGTCTTGGGCTACGTGAGCGCGAACGGAATTGATGATACGCAACCTGTTCAGGAATTACAGCGGCTTGGTACATTTGCAACGCTTGAGCAAGTGATCAGCGAAAAAAACATTAAGGAAGTATTGATCGCATTAGATTCGGGAGAGCATCATCGTCTTCTCGATCTTCTCGGTAGGCTTTCGGCACAGAATGTCGGGATGAAGATCGTCCCCGATCTCTATGATATTATCTCGGGGCAAGCACGCACGAGAGAGATCTATGGCTTTCCGCTGATCGATATTAATCCCGAGATCATGCGCCCTTGGGAGGAAGTGACCAAGCGTATCATGGATATTGTGATCAGTGCTGTTATTATTGTTGTTGGGTTTCCTGTTTGGGTTCTTGTTGCACTTGCGGTCGGGCTTACCTCAAAGGGTCCGATCTTTTATACGCAAGAACGTGTCGGAAAAAATGGCGAGGTATTTGCGATCTATAAATTTCGTTCGATGACCATTGATGCCGAAAAAGATGGGCTACCTCAATGGGCACAAAAAAATGACCCCCGGGTGACAACACTCGGAAAATTTTTGCGTAAGACACATCTTGACGAGGTACCACAGTTTTGGAATGTACTCAGTGGGGATATGTCATTAGTGGGTCCAAGACCGGAACGTGAGTATTTTGTACTTCAACTGACAAAAGAATTACCATATTATCGTCGCCGCCTCAAAGTTCGTCCCGGTATCACGGGGCTCTATCAGGCAATGGTGCATAAGTATGACGAAAATATGGACGATGTGCGAAACAAATTAAAGCATGATCTGCTCTATATCGAGTCGATGTCGTTTCGGCTCGATATAAAAATTCTATTTCGTACGGCATATATGATGATCAAAGGGAAAGGACAAGCATAAGGGATGAGCACTATAATAGATCAACAAATAGTAAGACCCGTACACATGGTTGATGTGATCGGTCAATATAAACGCTATCAAAGTGAAATTGATGAAGCGATGATGTGTGTCGTCAAGAGCGGTGCGTATATTAACGGACCCGCTGTTAAACAATTTGAGAGAAATATGGAATCGTATCTTGGTGTGAAGCATGCTATTGCTTGCGCCTCGGGTACCGATGCATTACAAGTTGCGCTGATGGCGATCGGTATTAAACCGGGTGATGAGATCATTACATCTCCGTTTACTTTTGTTGCAACAACCGAGACGATCGCATTGCTTGGCGGAATTCCGGTCTATGTTGATATTGATTCCGAGACATTTAATATCGATGTTGAGCGCATAGCCGAACGGATCACACCTCGTACCAAAGCGATATTACCGATCCATATTTTCGGGCAGCCAGCAAATATGACTCGAATTATTGAGATCGCAAAAGCACACAACATTTATGTGATCGAAGATGCTGCACAAGCGGTTGGTGCAAAATGGGATAACCAAAATGCTTGTACGTTTGGAGACATTAGCTGCATCTCGTTCTATCCTTCAAAAAATCTTGGTGCTTTTGGCGACGCTGGGATGATCACCAGTGACAATGACGAACTCGCCGCAATTATTCGTTCGATCTGTAATCATGGCGCATCGGTCACCTACCATCACGATAGGCTTGGAGTGAATTCGCGTTTAGATTCGATACAGGCGACGATCCTTGACGTGAAATTAAAATATCTTGATGAGTGGAATGCTCGCCGCCGCGAAGTGGC
This sequence comes from Kapaibacterium sp. (SeqCode), assembly GCA_038229915.1. Classification (GTDB taxonomy): domain Bacteria; phylum Bacteroidota; class Ignavibacteria; order Palsa-1295; family Palsa-1295; genus JAFDZW01. Next base: position 159,996 of record JBBRNY010000001.1, read on the forward strand.
TGATCTCTATTCATCGCTGTTCGCTCCGTATGCTGATCTGATCACGACTCCGGTTACTGACCCGAGCGCAACGCATATTTGGCATCAATATTCAATTCTCCTTGGGACCAATCGTGACGCGGTGATGGCGGCACTCAAAGTAAAAGGTATTCCAACGAGTATTTATTATCCGATCCCGCTTCATTTACAGCCGGCATATTCATCATACGGTTCGAAGCAAGGGGATTATCCTCATTCTGAAAACACTTCTGCACATATCCTCGCACTGCCGATGCACTCGGAGCTCAGTGATGACGATGTGCATTATATTGCAGATCATATCATTCAAACGGTCAACGAACTATGTCGCTAACACGAGCTCTGATCATCATTCCAACCTACAACGAGATCGACAACGTCGAGAATATCGTTCGTGCAGTGTTGGAACAAGAAAAAAATACACCTGATGTACAACTCTCTGTCCTGATCGTCGATGATAATTCGCCCGACGGGACTGCTGCTGTTGTAAAAAAACTCCAGGAAGATCCGGCACTCGGACCGGAGCGAGTACACTTACTTTCACGCCCCGGAAAGATGGGACTTGGGACAGCGTATGTTGAAGGTTTTCGATATGGCTTGTCTCATACGTTCGATTATATTTTTGAAATGGATGCCGACTTCTCACACGACCCCGAGGAGATCCCAAATTTTTTACGCGAAATAAAATCGTATGATGTCGTACTCGGCTCGAGATACATTACCGGTGCCAATGTCGCTAATTGGCCGCTGAGAAGATTACTACTTTCGTATTATGCCAATAAATATGCACGTATTGTTACAGGACTGAAAGTCTATGATACGACGGGCGGCTTCAAGTGCTTTCGTCGTGAAGTGCTCGAGTCTATTGATCTTAATGGTATTCATTCGAACGGATATGCCTTTCAGATCGAAATGAATTTTAGGGCTTGGCGCAAAAAATTTCGCATTAAAGAAATTCCGATCGTTTTTGTTGATCGCCGCGCCGGTACCAGCAAGATGAACAAGTCTATCGTTCGTGAAGCAGTATTGTTGGTCTGGAAGCTAAAACTGAAAACGATCTCCGGTGAATTATAAAGTGAATTGTCATCATCGTTACGATTAGCCCTTAGTGGATATTTCGATCATCATTGTCAATTACAACGTGCGCGAGTTTCTTCGCGGCGCGCTCGAAAGCGTGCGCCGTTCGCTCGCGGGTGGTGGTTTGACGGGTGAGGTATTCGTTGTTGACAATGCTTCTCGTGATGGCAGTGTCGATATGGTCAGAACTTCCTTTCCGGAAGTCAAGTGCGTTGCGCTCGAACAAAATCTTGGCTTTGGCAAAGCAAATAATATTGCGATGCGCGAAGCAACCGGCGATTATTTGCTCATCCTCAACCCTGATACTATTCTCGGTGAAGATACACTTCGCGTGATGGTCGATTTTATGCGAAAGAATCCGAATGCGGGGCTTTCGGGATGCAAGCTCTTGAATGCTGATGGTTCATTTCAGGTTTCTTGTCGTCGTGGTTTTCCTACACCGTGGGCAAGTTTTACCAAGCTCTTCGGATTGTCGTCGTTCTTCCCGAATTCGCCACGATTCGCACAATATAACCTGACCTATTTGCCTGTTGACGAGACGTATGAGATCGACGCATTAGCTGGTGCATTTATGATGATGTCTCGTAAAGCCTATGAGACTGTGGGTGGTTTCGACGAAGAATTTTTTATGTATGGTGAAGATCTCGATCTTTCTTTCCGAGTAAAAAAATCTGGGTTCGGAGTATTTTATGTCCACTCCACTTCGACGGTACATTTTAAGGGAGAATCCACTCGTCGAAGTGCGATCAACGAGATAAAAGTTTTTTACGAAGCGATGCATATCTTTGTGCATAAGCATTACGGATCAAACCCGTTCTTTACCATCCTCCTTCGCTTGGGCATCAGTCTTCGCTCGCTCGTCGCTTTGCTGAAAAAACATCGTGGCGCATTGGTGCTTGCATTTGGTGATCTGATACTGACAATGCTTACGGTTCTGGGTGTAAGCAAATATTTGCTTGGAGATTGGTTTGGGCTTCCGTCGATAGATTATCCTTGGGCATTATTAGTGCCGGCATTTCTTGTGCTGTTGGTATTGATGCTTGTCGGCTCCTATTCTCAGGGCGAACGTCGCAAAGCCAAGCCCGTATTAGTCGCGATGCCTGCGGCTCTCATTATGCTTTCGTCGATCACGTTTTTCTTTAAGGAAATACCTTCGAGTCGAACACTTCTATTATTGATGACCGGCTCTTGGTCGGTGGCGATGATATTCTATCGGTATCTGCTTCGTGGTGCTGACCGTATTCGTTATGGCGGCGAGGGTACGGCACAACCGATGCTTCGCAATACACTGATCGCAGGGATCGGGGCGGAGTCAGAACGTATCGCAACACTATTGCTCTCATCAGGTTTTATCCGTCGTTATCGTTTGGTTGGTTTTGTTGATTCTGATCTCTCGCGTCTTGGTCAAGAAGTGGTGGCTGGCATTCCCGTCAAAGGCGACCTTGCGATGCTTGCAAGAATAATCCGTGAAGAAAAAATATCACAGGTGATCTTTCCGGCAGATGCTTTTTCGTATTCGGATATGTTGTTAGCAATGCAAGCTGTTTCGGGCGATGAATTGACAGCTGAAGTAAGTTTTAATGTCGTACCACAAGCGAGTGATGTGTTGCTTTCACGATCGAAGATCGAACTGATCCGTCCGGCAGAAAGCCCGGAGTCGCTGGCACTAATGCCGCTTGAATATAACATTCAACGAATGAGCCATCGTGTGGCAAAACGGATCCTCGATATTTTCGGTAGTGTGGTCGCATTTCCATTGGTATGGCTCGGATCGATACTATTCCGTAAAGCTGATTTGCGAGAATTATTAGGAAAATTAGGGTCAGTTTTTATGGGGAAGCAATCTTTAGTAGGTATCAGATCGACAGGTGCTGACGACCGAAAATATGCCAAAATCGGGCTTGTAAGCCTCTCTGACGTGACTTCCGGACCTGTTTCAGGCTTGCTCAGAAGCGAGGATATCGACCAAATGAATCTCTATTATGCCCGACACCACTCAATTTCTATGGACATCGAGATCTTATTAAGAAAATTGTTTACGAACAAAACGGTCTAAGGTGTGTTGTGTTTGTGTTCACTTTCACTACAAAAACGACTATGCAACTACGGTCATTCATTCTATTGGTAATGTTGGCATTATGCCCGACATTGGTACTTGCACAACGGACGATCACCGTGATGGGTGATGGCCATGCAGAAGCAAAGCCTGACTATGCCACCGTCACAATGATGCTTTCGGCACAAGACTTCACTGCGCAGGGAGTATTTGATAAAGCCGGTGAAAACACGACTCGTTTATTGAAGTCGTTCGCCGATGCGGGAATTGCGGCAGCAGATGTTCAGCAGCAGGGAGTCGCACTCAACCCAAGCTATGATTATTCCGGTGGCGGCGGAGCCCCACCTCGATTAGCAGGCTATCACTTGATGAGTACCTATGTTATTAAAGTAAGGAATCTGAAACAACTTCCGAAAGTCATCGATCTTGGTACCCTTGCCGGAGCATCGAATGTTGCTCTATCGGGTTATGGTGCTGCTAATAACGATGAGTTAGAAGAAAGTGCGACAAAAAAAGCACTTGCCGAAGCTCGCGAAAAGGCAGAAAGACTTGCCGAACAAATGGGCGGCAAACTTGGCGAAATACTTTCGATCACCGATGCTGAAGCCGCTGGTGGTATGGGGGCGATGGGCGGTGGTGAACGTGAGGAAGAAGAGCACCGTGGAATGATCGTTGCAGGATCGAACTCGCAAAAGATCAGCAAATCGGTTGAATTGAAAGTGACATTCTTAGTAAAGTAAGCAGGACAACGTTTTTTATGGCGACTACTACGCTGGAATTTGAAAAGCCGATCACCGATCTCGAAGCAAAGATCGAAGAGATGCGCTCGCTTGGCGAGTCGGTTGATCTTTCCGAAGAAATTGTAATGATGGAGCAAAAAGTCGAAGGGCTTCGTCAGGAGATATTCGATAATCTTACAAGGTGGCAGCGTGTACAGCTTGCGCGACACCCCGAACGCCCATATACATTAGATTATGTAAACGCCTTAACGCCTGATTTTATGGAGCTGCATGGTGATCGTGGCGTTCGCGATGATCCGGCTATCGTTGGCGGGTTTGGTACGATCGAAGGTATTGGGAGTGTGTTATTTGTAGGGCATCAAAAAGGACGAGACACCAAACAAAATGTGTATCGTAATTTCGGAATGCCAAATCCTGAAGGCTACCGAAAAGCATTACGTCTGTTTAAATTAGCCGAAAAATTTCGTCGCCCGGTCATTTGTCTTCTCGATACACCCGGCGCATTCCCTGGGCTTGAAGCCGAAGAGCGCGGACAAGCCGAAGCGATCGCGAGAAATCTTTTCGAGATGTCGAAGCTTGAAGTGCCGATCATCATCGTTGTTATCGGCGAAGGCGCATCAGGTGGCGCACTTGGTATTGGAGTTGGTGATCGAGTACTGATGCTCGAAAACTCTTGGTATTCGGTTATCTCACCCGAGTCTTGTTCGTCGATCTTGTGGCGTAGCTGGGGCTTTAAGGAGCAAGCGGCTGAAGCATTGAAGCTGACAGCACCTGATCTGCTTTCGATCGGTGTGATCGATCGTATCGTGCCCGAGCCTTTGGGTGGCGCGCACCGCGACCCCGACAAGATGTTTGCGACACTTCGTGATGTGCTTGTCGATGAGATCAACAGCCTCAGAACCAACGAGCAGTTCGAGCACGGGAAGGCATTAGAACGCCGCGTCAAAAAATTCTCGAAGATGGGATATTGGAAAGACGAAAATTAAGTTGTCGTTTTCTGTTTATTTATGACGCAACATACCACCCGACTTCGAGTTCGATATGCTGACACTGACAAAATGGGTATTGTCTATTATGCAAAGTATCTCGAATATTTCGAGGTAGCCCGAACAGAATTATTGAGAGAACTCGGCTTGCCGTACCGAGTACTTGAAGACCAAGGCTTTGCGCTTCCAGTTGCTGATGCTTCAGTCAAATATTTCAGAGGAGCTGTCTATGACGATGAACTCCTTATTACCGCGACCATCACGCCAAACAACTCGCCAAGACTTGAGATCAGTTATACCATTCTTCGTTCGGATGATAATACGTTGATCGCTGAGGGAACAACAACACTTGTTTTTACTGATGGCAAGAGCGGCAAACCGGTTCGCCCACCGAAGAGCTATCTTGACGCTGTTTTATAAGATATTAGCGTTTGTGAATGTAAGCTCTGAATGTTAGCTCTGAATGTAAGCTCTTTTCAGAATGTTATTAGAGATAATATAAAAAAATAAAGTTATGGAAATCGCAGGAAAAGAATATGAGATACTGGTTCGCCGACGCGGTGAAACCGGGTATTCGGCATTTTGTCCCCAATTGGAGATCATCGTCAATGGCACAGCGCACCAACAGGTTGAAGAGAAAATGAAACTGTTGATCGTTGAAGCGGTTGCGAAACAGCAAGGCGCGACGGTTACACCTGAGAAGTCAGCATCATAACGCGCTACGCCGCGAACAATGACCCATACACGCTATGCAACGGTTGCGCTCCCGCTTACCTTTAAATATCATAGTGGTGGTTTCGACGGACTGACCTATTCCATCCCCGAAGAATTTTTTTCTCTCGCACTCGTCGGCACTCGTGCCGTTGTTCCGCTTGGCAAACGTTCGGTCACCGGGGTGATCGTTGCTATTGCCGATACTGCTCCATCAGATATTAAAAATATTCGTCCGCTGATCGATATTCTTGATAAGCAACAAGTCTTCGATCAATCATTTCTTGCCTGGAGCAAATGGATAGCGACGTATTATTTATCGTCGTGGGGCGAGGTGCTCGAAGCCGCATTGCCACAGGGTTTGCGAGCTGAGACAAAAAGCAAGGTGATCGCGATCACGCAAGATATGTCCCGCGAGATCATCGAGGTGTCTGACCGCTCAAAAAAACGCGCGGAAGTACTAAAACGGGTAGTACAATATCCGAACGGTGTTTTTATTACACACCTTGCGAAGCAAATAAAAATTTCCGGTTTGTACGCACATATTCACGCACTCGAAGCAGAAGGGTATGTTCGAGTTGTTTCCCAAGAGAATATCCACTCAAAGCCAAAGATTGAGCGTGTCGCATTGCTTGGCGAGCAACTTGTTGGTAACTCGGCGGCACTATCGAATGCATTAGTCGAGCTCGAACGATCACCAAAGCAAGCGAAGGTATTATTAAAACTGCTCGAACAGCACCAGCTCTCGCCCGATGAGCCGCATAGTGTAAAATTACTCGAAGCAGAAACAGGGGCAACCGCAACGGTAATAAATACACTCGCAAAAAAAGGATATATCCGTTTTGCTCAACGCGAGATGCGATATGAACTCAAGCATAGTCTTGTGAGTGATACTATTGAAACGCTTGAACATATTTCGCTTACCGGTGAACAACAGGCCGCAACTGATGCGATCGCGAGTTCATTGACCAAGAATGAAGCAAGAACCTACTTGCTTCACGGTATTACCGGTTCGGGAAAAACCGAAGTGTATATCACCCTTGCCAGACAAGTGCTTGAGCGCGGCGGCGGTGTATTAGTGCTGGTGCCAGAAATATCACTCACGCCTCAATTGATCGAGCGTTTTCAAAAACGACTCGCACAAGTCGGTGCAACAAAAATATCAGTTCTGCATTCAAGAATGTCGAACGCAGACCGAATTGCTTCTTGGAATGCATTAGCCCGAGGTGAAACAAAGATCGCTATTGGTGCCAGAAGCGCGGTCTTTGCGCCGGTGCAAAATCTACAACTCATTATTGTTGATGAAGAGCACGAAGTAACGTATAAACAATACGATTCAAATCCGCGATACCATGCTCGCGACGCCGCTATTATGCGTGCCCATTTGCTCGGAGCGGTAAGTGTGCTCGGAAGCGCAACACCGTCGCTGGAAAGTTACTATAACGCCGAACAAAAAAAATATACATTACTAACACTTTCAAACCGTGCACAAGATGCGAAGCTGCCGCCGGTAAAGATCGTTGATCAAAGAAGCCCAGCACGAAGTGCAGAAAAGCACGCGCAGACCAGCAGTATTTCCGAAGAATTAAAACAAGCGATCGCGATCCGCCTCGCGAAACGACAAGGCATTGTTCTTTTACAAAATCGGCGCGGCTTTTCGACGTTCCTGGCTTGTTCGAGTTGCGGCGATTCGATCATGTGCCCCAACTGCGCGGTGACGCTGACGTGGCACCGTGAAGAGAACAGAATGCAGTGCCACTATTGCGGCTTTTTACAAAAACGTCCGACACACTGCCCAACGTGTCAAAGCGAAAAACTCTATCTTGGTGGCATTGGCACTGAGCGTGTCGAAGAAGAATTATTAAAGTACTTCCCCCAGATCAAGATCGCTCGTATGGATCTCGATACGACAGCGAAGCGTGGTTCATTCGAGAAGATCCTTCGTTCATTCGCAAATGGCGAAGCTGATGTGTTGCTTGGCACACAAATGGTTGCGAAAGGATTAGATTTCTCACGAGTGACGCTTGTCGGAGTGATCAACGCTGATACGAGTTTATGCTTGCCCGACTTCCGATCGGCAGAACGAACATTTCAATTATTAACGCAAGTCTCCGGTAGAGCCGGTCGAAGCGAAGAACTCGCGGGGGAAGTATTAGTACAAACGTTACAGCCCGAACATCCGAGTATTATTTTTGCGTCGAAGCATGACTACGAAGGTTTTTATCACCACGAGATCGCCGAACGAAGTGAATCGCTCTATCCTCCATTTTCTCGGTTGATATTGATCGAATTTCGAGGAGCTTCGATGTCGGCAGTTGCCGAAAAAGCTCGCGCGTTTTCAACACTGATCCCGAAGCAAGCATCATATTACACACTGCTCGGCCCGGCAGAACCGGCGATCAAAAAGCTTCGCGGGGAATTTCGTTTTCATTTATTAGTAAAGAACACTCGCTCGCAAGACCCCGGTGGCGAGAAAATGAGACGTTTACTGGCTACGGCGATGGAGCAATATCAGGAGCGGTTCTCGTCTCGAACAGTGACCGTGACGATCGACGTTGACGTGCAGGGAGTGTTATAAAAAAACGCTATTTTAAACAGAATGCTTTAAAACATAAAGCCCGCAACGGGGTCGGTACTTGACTCTTTTGCGGGCACTATGGGCTTCGGTATGTGCTTCGAACGTTACCGTTCAAATTCATATAGAACTACGTGAGAATCAAATGAATAGTTTCAAATAGGAATAACTTTTTCATTTTATTTTAAAAAAGATTCAAGCACCATATTAAATTGCTCGCTTCGATCGAGATTCGAGACATGCCCTGCGCCATCTAAGATAAAATATTTTGCTCCGGGGATCGTATTTGCAAGCTCCTCTGATAATGCCGCGGGGGTGATCTTATCAAGAGATCCGCAAACAACCAGTGTTGGGTTGGTGATCTGCTCTAAGAGCTTTCTAAAATCAGGGCTCCATGTTGCTTGCCAGGACGCAAGATACGCCTCGGGATCTTTGCGAGCCATTGCATACGTAGCTTCTGCAAGTGTAGCAGCGTCAATATCTTTTCTCAAGACTAACGGGATTCGTTCTGCCGCAAACTCAGGAAGCGATTTTGTTTGTAATGCGATTGCGGCTCTCGGAAGTGTAGAATCTCGTTCGGGATAATATGCAAAGGTATTACAAAGTGCAATCTTATTCACACTTTCCAGACCGAGACGAATTGCTTCTTGAATGATGACCCCACCCATAGAATTGCCAACCCAATGCGCTTGCTGATATCCAAGCTCGTGAATGACGGCATCAACATCCAACGCAAATTCTGTTAAGGTGATCGGGAGAAGATTTCCTTCAGGATCGCGCGCGTCAGAGTCGCCCGAACCGCGCATATCAAGTGCTGCGACCGAGTATCCAAGTGCAGAAAAATAAGGCAATTGGTGTTTCCAAGAGGTTCGGTCAGCGCCAACGCCATGGATGAAGACGATTAGCTCGCCGCTATTACGAACTACATCACCTGCTATCTGAATTCCTCGAACGCTAAATTTCTCCATACAACTTATTGTGCGTAAGAGGTGATGACCATTTCGACGCGACGGTTCAAGGCTCTCGAAGCATCGTCTGAGCCTTTTTTAATTGGGCGTGTCTTGCCAAAGCCTTTTGCTTCCATTCGTTCTTTGGGGATCTTGCGCTCAATAAGATAATTCATCACATTGGTAGCGCGTTCGAGACTCAGGCGATTATTGGCTTCTTCGCTGCCGACATCATCAGTGTGACCATCTACTTCGATAGAGGCATTTTTATTTTTCTTTAAAAACTCTGCGACACGGTTAAGCTCGAGTTTGCTTTCGTTTAAAAGGGTCGCTTTGCTAAAATCAAAATAAACATTTTTAAATTCAGTGGTGGCTCCGACCTCGATCGGTGAAAGTTGGAAATCAAGTTTGTTGCGGTCGAATGTACCTTTGGTTGGGAATGTAAAATGTTCTGATTGTGGCAAATATTTGTTCGCCACGACCTGCAACCCGAAACGATGCCCACGTTGCATTGCCAAGATGTATGTACCACTGAGACTATCGCTCAAAACCGAGAACGAGTTGCGATTTTCAGCAAGTTCATCAATAAATATTTCTGCTCGCAGTGGGTTGCCGGTTGTTTTGTCAGTGATCTTTCCTTGAAGTAAAATAACCGGTTTCGGCGCAAAGGCTGAGTCTTGCGGGCGCAGATGGACTTGATAGAACTTTGATTTGCCGCTCCGATTCGAAACGAAGTAGCCCGTCTCGCCATCTGCGGCGATCGTAAAGCCATAATCACCCGCATACGAATT
>JBBRNY010000002.1:0-68921 GCA_038229915.1 Kapaibacterium sp. (SeqCode)
CGGTCGATGGCTATTTGGGCACACGGTGATGCATCGATGCCGACGGCGGTCAGTACGATCTCCGATACGGCAAATAAGGTCTGGGTCTATTTCCGTTTTGGTAGTGATAAGTTTAATTATTATCAATACCGCCGACCATTAGTAAAAGATTGGCAGAATATTCATGTTAATTTTTCGGCGCTTTCTGCGCTCAAAGCAACGAAGCGTGTTTCGACCGATACTGTTACCGAGCCCGCGAACGATGGCGTTCTGGGGTCGAGTTACACTGTTGTCGGTACTCCGAATATTACGAATGCTCCGGTGTTCACACTCGGTGTCGAGAATCAAAGTGCGTCAAGCTGTTTGACGACTGATGTTTGGTTCGATGAGCTTCGTTTGCTTGACGCAAATGACAAAACAGATTTTGCAGTTAATGGAAGTGTCCAAGCAAAGCTGGCAGAGTTTGGTCTTGTCACCGCAAATTTTATTCACGAGAACCCTGACTTCCATAGAGTTGACGAACGGTTTAATCTCAACCGAGCTCTCACTTCGGGTTGGGGCTTGACAGGTGAATTCAGGATGGAAAAGATATTGCCGACGTGGCTTGATCTCGGATCGAAATTTACGTTAGTGATCTCACACAACGAGACATTGCTTTCGCCAAAATATGTGCCCAATACTGATGTCGAAATTACGAGCGCTATCGCGAAGATACAAGAGCGTGTCGGGCAGAATGGATTTACTGCCGCCCAAGCCAAAAGTATGACCGATTCGATCCAACGCACAAATGAAACACTTTCGGTCAGAAATAGCATTGGTGCGACGGGTGTGCAATTCAATTTCCCGGGTTCGTTCTTCTTGCTACCCGCGTTTGTTAATAGGTTGGTGTATGGTTTTGGATATGGCGAGGAATTTACGCGCACGCCGATCTATGAGTATTATCGCAACTGGAGTTGGACGGGAAGTATCTTATACGATCTGCCTCAATTGCCGAATGTCTCGGTGTCGCCACTGACATGGGTCAGCCCATCGACGTTTGATATAGGACGTTACTCGGCATACAAAATTAATTTTCTCCCACAGCGAGTAACACTTTCGGCAAGTGTGACCCGAAGCAGATTGCATTATTTAAATCGCACCTCGACGCTGCAATTTTTTCCGGGTTCGTTGTATCAGGATATGCTTGACATTCTTAATAGTCTTGTGCCGTTTATCAATAGAAGTATGATCGCCAATCGGGCGCTCTCGTTTAACTGGAAAATTTCTGAGAACGGGTTGATCTCGCCGACGATAGATTATTCATTGGAAGTTGCGAATAATTTAACTCCGCTCGAAACATACACGGTAAATAATCGCGCCGATAATTCGTATGATTCGGTGTATTATTATCAGCAACCGTTTAAGCGGATTCTCAGTGATGTGTTCTTCAAAGACGGCGCACTGGTCAGACTTGGTAAGGATTTTTATGAGCAACAGCGATTGAGGATCACGACTAACCCAAGATTACCATGGATACTTTGGATCGACAAGTTTATTCGTCCCGTGTTTAGCTATAATGTCGATTACAAATGGTCGAACTCGCAGACAGGTTTGCAAAATGCAAAAACCGGACAATGGAACAATACGATCGTTGCAGGATTAGATTTTAATCTAAAGGAAATGGGTCTTGATATTTTTGGTGCGGATGCTCCGAAGGCAGTGCAACGTGGCAGAACACCGGGCAAACCAGGCGGAGCGATCGAAAACCCGAACCAGCCCGGAGCGCCTGACCCGTATGCGCAAACTGAGCAACCACAAAATATTGACCCAATGATGGGACGTCCGAATTTGCGAAGAGTCGGTGATGTGCCGGGACAAAAACCCGTAGCACCAAAGCCGCCAACTCCGCTGAAAACCGATACACCAAAACCTCCGAGCAATGTTCCTCAGATCGGGACCGATACACTCCATCATAGTCTAGGCGTTGGTGCTGAAGGCGAGCGAGATGATCTTTCGGTTAGTGATACGATTTTATTGCCTATCGCACCAGTTGATCTTCCGCCGATCGATATTGTCGAAGAGCCGCCATCAATTACTGCTCGTGATATTGCGAAAGCGCTCATTCAAAAACCATTTTTTGATTGGACCGGCACGAAGTTTACTTTTACGCAGACCAATTATAGTTTGAATAGTGCATTGCAAGGAAATGGACCCGGTATTTCAAACTTCCTGACCAAAGGCATCTTTGCACCGGAGACCGATGACAACGGGCCGTCGCGTGCCTATCAAATGGGTCTGATCACTGATCCGCACGGAAGACTGTTAATAAAATTTGTACCGAAGTTTCCGTTCGTGACCTTCGGTGTGCGTCATGGGCTTCGTGAAGGAAGTGTTGTGCCGAATCAGACGCTCGACATTAATGACGTGTTTACTCAAAAAAATACGCTCGAATTCCAGACAAGCCGCACACTATGGGCTGGGGCGAGTATTAACTTAAATTGGAAAACAGAGTTTACCTACGATGAGCGCGATGCGTTGCGCATTGGCTCCGATGGGAGCATTACTCCGTTGACGGTACAAAAGACCGGTGATGTGTCGCGTACATTTCTTTCGATTCCTCCACTTCCGTTCTTGAATATTTCTCAGAGTGGCATCAAGCGTGTCGGAGAAAAATGGATCGAAAAAACAGCCGCCCTCGGGGCAACGACCGATATCCAACGTGATGCTCTTGCACCGAGAACAAAAAACCAATTGCAAGTTGAAAGTTTTATGCAAGGCTTTGAGACATTACCGTTCTTTTCGGGCGTCTTGCGTGAGTATTTACCGCGATTGAATTATTCGTTTAATTGGTCGGGGCTTGAGAAATTTCCGTTGTTCTCGTTTGCCGATCGCGCATCATTCCGTCACGGTTACAATGGTAATTACAAGCGAACATTCAAGCTCAATCCGGGTGATAGCATCGAACTTTCGACATTGCAGACGGTCGTGTATGGCTTCCGTCCGCTGATCGCTCTTGATCTTGGTTGGGATAAAGTATGGGGCGGAAAACTTTCGAGTAGTTTAAATTATGATACGCAAACCGAGTGGGCATCCGATTACTCGTTCAATAGAATTACCAAACGACTTTCAACAACATTTGGTATTACTGCAAATTTCCAAAAGCAAGGTGTGACGATACCGTTCATCAAATTAAATCTTAAAAACAATTTTGGATTGTCGTTTAATTTTAGCCAGACCATCTCGAGCGATCTTTATTATACTTTTAATTCGATATTGACTAATCTTGGTGGTACTAGTAATGGCGGCATTACCAAAACTACTGTCGAGCCGCGTTTCTCGTATGATATTAATCAGCAGTTGACGATCGAGGGCTTCTACCGCTACGAACGCACCACACCTGCGACATCGGGTGTGCTCGTACCGCCGACTCGGACGATCACTGCTGGTTTCGATATTCGCTTGAAAGTGTTTTAACGCATAGTTTTTACTTCCCCAATGCGAAAATGCGTATTTTTGTACAGTAATAAATTTCAATTATGTCACATACACTGGTAATGGGATTAAAGACGGAATTAGAGCATATTGAGTTTGCAAGAGAACGCTATGCAAACATTGCAGAAGAGATCAGAAAAGATCTTGTCGGTACTGTAACTCCACAAACAAAACTTGCCCTCACTGCGCTGATGGAGTATGCTGAATCTGGTGCTAAGTTAGCAGAACACTGTAAAGGCATTATTGTTAATTCTAATGCTTCAAATTCCAGTTCGCATTGATGGATTTCAGGATAATAATAAAGGTAATTCTTACAGCTCTAATAATAGTTGCCATCAGTGAAATCGGAAAAAGGTCAAGTTTTTTTGCCGCTTTACTAGCTTCTATTCCTTTGACTTCTTTGCTTGCATTTGTTTGGCTTTATCTTGATAAAAAAGAAAATGAGCCTGTTGCGAAATTGTCAATGGATATTTTTTGGATGGTCATCCCTTCACTTGCTTTTTTTCCAATTTTTTCATTCTTACTAAAACAGAATGTTAACTTCTTTGCTTCAATGGGTATTTCAGCGCTGATTACGGCAGGAATCTATTACGGATTCTTTTTGCTGCTGAAATATTTCGGAGTTGGAGTATGATTTTAAGTTACTCATATACAATAAATTAACTGGTTGGGTTTGAACAGTCGATACGTATTTTTTTAAGCCCTGCGACTTCCTGTTTTGCAAAGTGTTGTTACTCTATGGAGCAATCGAATCAGTATGATGTGATCATTATCGGTGCCGGAGCTGCCGGGCTGATGTGTGCCATCGAAGCAGGGAAACGCGGAAGAAAAACGGCTGTGCTCGAACGGGCGCTCGAGGCGGGAAAAAAAATATTGATCTCGGGCGGCGGCAGATGTAACTTTACGAACAAACATATTACCGACAACGCTTTTCTTTCGGAGAATCCACACTTTGCTCGTTCTGCACTGAGCCGCTATACCCAGGATGATTTTATTCAACTCGTTGAAGACTACCATATAGAATATTACGAAAAGAAAGATGGGCAATTGTTCTGTCGCGATAGTGCCAAACAGATCGTTGAAATGTTATTGGCGGAGTGCGCAAAGTATGGCGTTTCGATACTCACGAATATCAAAATTACTTCGGTTAGAAAAGACGATGAATTTATTGTAACGACTGAACGAAAAGAATTTCGTAGCGCATCTTTAGTGATCGCCACTGGCGGTGCATCGATCCCGAAAATGGGAGCGACGAGATTTGGATACGAGATCGCCGTGCAGTTCGGGCTGAGGGTTATCCGCCCGAGACCCGCACTGGTGCCACTTGTTTGGAGCGATAGGGAAGCATTGCAATTTTCGATGTTGTCGGGCGTGTCATTCCCAGCGAATGTGCAAATAGGCGAGACGAGTTTTAGTGATGATGTACTCTTTACTCATCGCGGACTGTCGGGACCTGCAATACTACAAATATCAAGCTATTGGAGCGAAGGAAAAGAAATTGAAATTGATCTCCTGCCCAATACTGAAACCATATTCCAAGAACGAACTCATCAGAAAATTTCGACGCTACTGGGAAAAATATTGCCAAGCCGATTGGCAGATCGGTGGTGCGAGGAATATCAATTTGATGGATTTCTCGATCAGTGCACCAGCGAGAAAATGCGATCGCTCGAAACGACGCTCCATCACTGGAACATCATACCGCAAACAACTGAAGGATTTTCGAAAGCCGAGGTGAGTGCCGGTGGTATTGATACCGACGAACTCTCATCGAAAACAATGGAAGCGAAGAAGACCGCAGGCTTGTATTTTATTGGCGAAGTTGTCGATGTGACGGGTTGGCTTGGCGGATATAATTTCCAGTGGGCATGGTCGTCAGGGTGGGCTTCGGGGCAGTATGTGTAAATCTTTGGTATATTCGTTGCGAAGAGTTGTGTAATGTAGTCGAACAAATTCTATTATCGTATGCAAATAATATTTGATGTCGAACATCCTGACGAGACCCCAGTCGAAAGCGGCACGATCTTTTGCGTCGGGCGTAACTATGTCGATCATATTCTTGAACTCGGCAATGAAAAACCGACGAACCCTATCGTGTTCGTCAAACCCGAATGTGCATTGCGTCATGGCTCATACAATGTGATCGAATATCCACCGTCGTCGAAACAGTTAGAATTTGAAGGCGAACTTGTATTATTACTTCGCGGCGGTGGCAGAGATATTCATGCCTATGACCCAAGCGAGATCATTCTCGGGTATGGCGTCGGGGTCGATCTGACGCTTCGTGACTTGCAAAACGAATTTAAAAGTAAAGGCTTGCCCTGGACGCTTGCGAAAGGTTTTGATGGCTCGGCTCAGATCAGTCATTTTTTGCCTTATGAAAGTGCGCCCAAATTTGAAGATCTCGGCTTTTCGCTCTATGTCAATGGCGAGCTTCGTCAGCGCGGCTTCACGAAAGAGATGATCTTCTCGCCGGAGATGATGATCAACTATCTTTCGATGCGTTGTTCGCTCAAGTTGGGCGATATGCTCTTTACCGGAACACCTAAGGGGACAGGAGTATTAGAGATCGGCGACAAGATCGTGATGCAGCTTCACGGACAAGACCCGGACACTGTCTTGCTCGATTTTCATGCTGAAGTGATCGAGTGGCATTAATTTACATTCTGAATGATCTTATTTGTTCTTGTTGCTATTTATTTTGTGACGCTTGCCGGCTTTGTGGTCGGCTTGTTGAAAGGGCTTCGTAATGATAGCTCTTCAAAACCACCCAACACTTTGCCGAGTGTATCGGTGATCGTCTGCGCACGAAACGAAGAAAAAAATATCGGTCGTTGTATCGAAACACTCTCGAAACTCAATTATCCACTCTCATTAATTGAAATCATTATCGTTGATGACCACTCCGACGACAACACGCCACAGATCTTAACACAATGGCAAGCCAAACTTCCGAACCTCCGAATACTTAATATCGACGGAAAAGAAAATTGCGGCGGCGGCGGAAAAGTGAATGCGCTTATTCATGGCATTGATGCTGCGACAGGGGTGTATGTATTTATCACCGATGCTGATTGTGAGGTCACACCAAATTGGATCAACAATTATTTAAAATGGTATGATGACAATACCGGAATGGTCTCGAGCATTACGATCTTAAATTCGAGCCGACCATTCGATGCCGCACAATCGACCGAAATGATGCAGCTCTTGGGGATGAGTATGGCGGCGATCAATATTGGTATTCCGGTTTCGATCATCGGTAATAATCTTTCGATCAGAAAAAAAGCTTATGAAGATATCGGCGGTTATCGCAACATCCCGTTTAGTGTGACCGAAGATGTTGAGTTGTTCCGTGCCATGTGGCATTCTAAGTGGGATGTAAAATTTAAAGCAAACGACGAGCTACTTGTCAAGACGAATCCTCCTGTTTCGCTCGGTCAATGGTGGCATCAGAAACAACGTTGGGTCGTTGGCGGTGCAAAGTCTATCGGACCGTCGGGGTGGATGATTCTTTTGCTTGGTTATCTCGGTTGGGCAACGATGATCGCCGCGCCGTTTGTGCTGAGCCCAGTCAATGTGTTGTTGATCGTTGCGATAAAACTTCTCGGCGATCTGCTGATCGTTCTTCCGGTGATGCGATCAATGAAAACGACCTATCTCTTGCCATATTTTGCGGTGTATCAATTTTATCTGTTGTTCTTTTTGCTGTGTGTGCCATTTCAGTACGCAAGAAAAACCGTTGTATGGAAAGGTCGAGACTACCACACGTAATTACTATGCTCTTGCTCTTGAGCATCGGGTTTCCCCCGACGAATAGTCACGCTCAATTCAAAGATCATTCTGTCGATAGTATATTCCACCCTCCTCAAAATACTGACGAGCATTTATTATATGACCTCAATCATCTCGGTGAAGACTCACGGTGTTTTGATGGTTCGATGTTATTTGTATCACAATCAGTGATGCCACTGGCAATTGCAATGCCTATAGGTTTGGTGATCTCAGGAATATCCTCTGGTGATAGATCCGTTTCATCGGCAGGATATAC
The DNA here is from genome assembly GCA_038229915.1 of Kapaibacterium sp. (SeqCode). Taxonomy (GTDB): domain Bacteria; phylum Bacteroidota; class Ignavibacteria; order Palsa-1295; family Palsa-1295; genus JAFDZW01. Next base: position 7,502 of record JBBRNY010000002.1, read on the forward strand.
TATTGCCGCCTCGACTGCCGTGACGATCGGTTTACAAGAATTAATATTGAAACCCATCGCACATCGCCAACGACCATTTCATACGATCGCCGGTGTTCGGCGTCTTGATAGCGCGGCAGGTGGGTATTCTTTTCCTTCAAGCCATGCGGCAATCAGTTGGGGGCTTGCTGTTGGGTTGAGTTTGCGTTTTCCGAAATGGTATGTGATCGCGCCTTCAGCATTATATGCGCTGGTCGTCAGTTTTTCGAGACCGTGTCTTGGAGTGCATTATCCGACCGATGTTCTTGCCGGCGCGATTGTCGGGAGCGTTGTTCAGTATGTTGGCTATGTGGTGCAAAAACAACTGACCAAGAACACAGCGTATTATTATTCGTCAGCAGGGAAGCCGTTTCAACCGGCTTTGTTTTCTATCGTATTACCTATCGGGCAATAAGATATAGGGTGTGAAGCCCTTCAGAATTATCCACAAAGTGCTTATAAATAGCTCAATATAGACAAAATAAGAATTTGTGGTGGCATAAAATGGCGAAAAACGGAACTTCTCAGGGGTATTTTACGATTTGAATAGGCTTGAATAGGACTTTTTACGTCTATAATATAATTACGCAACAGTTATGGGGATAATGAATAAAATGCGCGAGCGGATGACGATAATTTTCGTCGGTCTTGCGGGTGCATTTCTCTTAATGATCGTTTTTGAATGGGGCGCACAAGGCGATTTTTTCAGCAGTGGTCCTCGTGGTGATGAAATTGGTCAAGTCAATGGCGAAGGTATTACCAACAAAGAGTATCAAGATCTCTATGGCAAAATTCGCCAGTCAGAATTAGCAAAGTCAAAAAAGCAGTCACTCGGCGAAGCCGAAGAAGCCTCGCTCAACGAAAAAGCTTGGGATGAAGCCGTTACCCAAAAGCTGATCGACCAAAAGTTGAAAGAGTATGGCGTGACTGTGACCGATCAAGAGGTACGCGAGCGTTTGTTCTATAATCCGCCTGAAGATATTAAACGTGGTTTTATTGACTCGGTAGGTCGTTTCCATCAACCGGAATACTGGGCTGAGCTTCGCAATCCGAAAAACGATTCTATCGTGATCGGGCTGACACAAGGCATCCGCGAACAAATGAAGCGCGAAAAACTTCAAGGGATGTTGTTCTCAACTATTCGCCTGACTAACGGTGAAATGTGGGATCGGTTCGACGCACAAAGCGCGAAGGCCACAGTGCAGGTCGTGAAGATCGCGCCACCGCCGACGGCGTTTCGTGATTTTATTACGAAGGTCAATGACGATGATATTAAAAAATATTATGACGATCACAAGTGGCAGTTCAAACGTGAAGAAGGTCGCAAGCTGAAGTTTGTAGTGTTCCGCGAATTGCCGACAAGCCGTGACTCGCTCAGTGTTATCGAGCGTGCGCAAACGCTTGTCAAACGTTGGAAAGAACTTCCGAGCAACACAAGTGATAGTTTGCTCGAAGAGTTGGCTCATGATTATAGCGATGCACCGTTCCAGAAAGCACAGCCGCTTTCTCCGGCGATGCTTGCAGGATTTAGCAATCCGGATTCGCTCTTCAATGCAAAGGTCGGTGATGTGATCGTTAGCGCAAGCAACGGACAGATCAAAGTGATGCGCGTTATGGGTGAAGTTGATTCGGGTGGCGAGTATACGCATTTCCAAAATATTCTGATCGGCTTTGGTCGTCCGGAAAATCGTGATAGTGCGAAAGGTTTGGCTCAGAATGTACTTAACACCATTAATGCTGGTGGTACATTTGAAGATGCCGCGCGTAAGTTCTCGACCGATCCGTCTTCTCGAAATGGTGGCGATATGAAATGGATGGGACCAAAGACGTATGTGCCACAGGTTGAAGCCGCCTATGCTTCTGCTCCGCTCAATACCGTTGTTGGGCCTATTGAATCGACTATTGGTTATCATTTGATCAAAGTGTTGGGACGCGCGAAGCGCAAGCTTATCGTTCAGGTGATTCCGATGGAAATTCGTCCGAGCTCACAAACGATCAAGATGTCAACTCAGCAAGCAAACATTTTTCATGAGCAAGCTCTGAAAAAAGGTTTTGATGTTGCCGCGAAGGATATGGGCTTAAAAGTGATCGCCGATGGACCGGCCGTTCAGAAAAAATCACAGCAGCCGATGTTCAACAATCCGCAGTGGGTGAATTATCTTTTCGAGCTCAAGGCAGGAGATATTACTTCGGCTGTTCGGATGGCGAATTCAAAATTGACGGTTGTTGGTCAGGTGACCGAAGCCTATCCGAAAGGTTTGCGTCCGCTTGATGAAGAACTAAAGAAGATGATCAAGAATCAAGTTGCTCGTGAGAAAATGGTTGAGTCAGTTGCACCAAAAGCAAAAGAATTGCGTGCAATGCTCGCTTCAGGTGATGGACTTGAGAAACTTGCATCTGCCGATTCGAACTTACGTCCATTCAACGTGACGATGTCGCCTGGCGAAGCAACTGCACAGCTTGGCTCGGAGTATGCTGTCAACACAGCAGCTTTCTATAAAATGAAAGTTGGCGAGATCAGCCAGCCTATCAAAGGTGAAGGCGCATATTATATCGTGAAGCTTCTCGATCTGAAGCCTGCCGATAAAACGGCTTACGATCAGCAGAAGCCACAGCTCTTTCAGCAGCTTTCACAAGAGAAGATGCAGCGCTTCTTCCAACAGTGGCTCAGCGACCTGAAAGATCAAGCAAAAATAAAAGACTACCGTCTCGCAAGAAATTAATTGTAACTTGCAATCTGATTCTAAAAGAAAGCGCGCTTCGAAAGAAGCGCGTTTTTTTTTATGTTGGTATTATAATATGTGAAGCCCGCCCACCATTGAAATGGTGGGCTATGTAGTTGCCGTCGCTGAGGCGACTCTGGGATGACGAATTTTTAAGCCTGTCATTCTGAGGGAGCAAACGAATGTTTGTCTTCAAGGTGAGATTACAGCGACAGAAGAATCTCCGTTAGTGCAAGACATCAAGAGTAGAGAGTAGGAGATCTTTCGCTCGTCGCTCAGGATGACAAGGTTGAAAGCTTTTCTTGATGTGAGAGCCCGCCCACCATTGAAATGGTGGGCTATGTTGTTGCCATCGCTGATGCGACTCGGGGATGGACGAATGTTTAAGTTTGTCATTCTGATGGAGCAAAACGAATGATTGTCTTCAAGGTGAGATTACAGCGACTGAAGAATCTCCGTTAGTACAAGACACCAAGATTAGAGAGAAGGAGATCCTTCGCTCGGCGCTCAGGATGACAAGGTTGAAAAATTTTCTCAACTTCGTACTTGCAAGAATACTCAAATCCGCATTCTCAATTTTCTGTTCATACAAATTTCGTAAATTTGCAATGTGAAATCACTATATATTCTTGTTTTGCTTGCGCTTCTGGTTTTTGGCGAAGGGTGTTCGTTGTTTTATTCGACACCGAAGCTTATCCGGGAGAAGCCTTTTTATGAATTGCTTCCGGCTTCGCTGGAAGATGATTATTTTCATTCACAAACTCTCCCGACTCCCGATCTTGCGGGCAAATATCCGAAAGGCTGGCTTCAGGTAAATCTTGAGCATATCGCCGCCCTGGAGAATAATATCTTTACCTACACCAACCCTGAGCGGTCGTGGGCTATGACCTTAGTTGAGATTCCTCGCTCGGCTGACCTGATGATGCGCTACGAAAAGAGGGGATTGTTGGCACTCGCAGAAGAATCGATCAACACACGCCGACAAAAGATCAATAATTTCGCGATCACTCGTGCGCCCGAGACATTTACGCAATATGGTATGCATTTTGCGAATTATGAGATCAGCCGGGGCAGTGGCGACAGCATTGCTTACGGGCGGTATGTGGTCTTTTCGACCGGAATTCGCTATTATGAGCTTTCGATGGTGCAATTACGAGGGACTTCGAATACGATGATAAATATAGAGAACTACCGATTGTTGCAATCTGTTATCTCGTCGCTCGAAGGAGTACCAAGCCATTCTGATTGATAAAAGTATGGATTGGGGTGTCGCCAAGCGGTAAGGCAGCGCCCTTTGGAGGCGCCATTCGTAGGTTCGAATCCTGCCACCCCAACTCTTAAACGACTCCGTTTTTCGGTGAGAGTTCTTAGAACATAAGAACTCTTTTTTATTGAACGCGGAGCATTACTACCCGAAAATGTCATCACCGTTAAAGATCGTTGCAGGGAGAAGTAATCTGGAATTTGCGAAGAAGATCGCTAAGGCGCTCGACCGTAAATTAGCGAAGGTACAGATAAAGAATTTTTCTGACGGTGAGCTTTGGGTCAAGTACGATGAAAATATCCGAGGTGTCGATCTGTTCATCGTCCAATCGACGATGCCACCGGCGGATAATATTATGGAGCTGTTGATGCTCATCGATGCCGCCCGACGTGCAAGCGCCGAACGCATCACTGCCGTACTGCCATATTTTGGGTATGCACGTCAGGATAGAAAAGACCAGCCTCGTGTGGCTATCACGAGCCGATTGGTCGCAAATTTGATAACTGAAGCCGGAGCCGACCGTGTGATCTCGATGGATCTTCACGCGCCTCAGCTTCAAGGGTTCTTTGACATTCCGTTCGATCACTTGTATGCCGCAAACGCATTTGCCAAGCATTTCAAGGAATTACACTTGAAAAAACTTGCGATCGCTTCGCCCGATGTCGGTGGTTCGAAGGTTGCGCGTGGATTTGCAAAACGTTTTGATGCTGATCTGATCATTATCGATAAGCGTCGCCCTGCGCCGAACGTTGCTGAAGTGATGAACATCATCGGTGATGCCGAGGGCAAAGACATTATTTTGATCGATGACTTGATCGACACTGGCGGTACGTTTACCAATGCAGCTTATGCATTGAAAAAAGCCGGAGCGAGAAGAATTTATGGTGCTTGTTCGCATGCCGTATTGTCGGGCGATGCGATCGAGAGGATCGAAAAATCGCCACTTGAGTATTTACTCGTGACCGATACGATACCGCTAAAGCGGACATCGAAGAAGATCGTTGTGAAATCAGTATCAAAGATCTTCGCCGAAGCGATCAAACGCACGAACAAAGGCGCAAGTATTAGTTCGTTGTTTGATGATTAGTCGTTTAGTCTCTAGTCTTTAGTCGTTAGGAGTTAGTCTTTAGGGAATACCTGAATATTGTCATCCTGAGCGGCGAGCGAAGGATCTAAAGGTTCAAGTTTAGTAAACGACTGACAAAAATTTTGTTTTAATTCATCCTATGCAATGAGCATAGGGCATATTCACACAGCGCCGCTGGGCACTGCTTATTAGTAATAATAACGTAAGTGTGCGACGGCTGATGAAAGGTACTAACAATGGCAGATATCAATCTCGCGGCAGAACCGCGTATAACGCTTGGTGGCAGCACATCAAAGCAACTCCGCAGAACCGGTCGCGTACCGGGCGTACTCTATGGTCACGGTGAAAACTCGACCACATTTCACGTAAAAGAACTCGATCTGCGTCCGCTCATTTATACAAATGAAACGCATGCTGTAAACTTGACGCTTAGCGGAGCACTCACTCGCTGCATCTTGCGCGAAGTACAGTTCGACCCCGTAACTGATCGCGTAACTCATATCGACTTCGTGATCTTGCACGCTGGTGAAAAGATCAAAGTGGATGTTCCTGTGACGCTTATGGGCTCATCGGTAGGTGCTCGTGATGGCGGTATCATTGATCACGTCTTGCACAAAGTCTCGATCAATGTATTGCCGGATAAGATCCCGCAGCATATCGAAGTTGACATTTCAAATCTGAAGATCGGCCAAGGTATCCACGTTCGCGATCTCGTGAAGACCGATGCGTATGTGATCTTGGGTGACGAAACATCGCTTATCGTTGCATGTAACTCGCCGAAGGTTGTTGATGAAACAGCAACACCAGGCGCAGTGATTGCCGAGCCGGAACAGATCCAGGCTAAGGGTAAGAAGGAAGAAGAAGCATAAACTGCCGATTCCGATTTATAAAAAGACTCGTTGGCTTTACAGTCAACGAGTCTTTTTTATTTGGTGTTGTGAGCAATCAAAAAATTATTTGTTGAAAAAGAATGTACATTTTTGTCGGACTTGGAAATATTGGGCGTGAGTATGATGGGACTCGGCATAACATCGGGTTTGCGATCGTTGATGCGCTCGAACGCGATCTTTCTCGCTCGCTCGGTTGGCGGCCAGGCAAAGGGGAGTATTACTACGCAAAGGGAATGCTCGGCATCGAAGAAATAGTGCTGGTCAAGCCGACGACCTATATGAATCTTTCAGGACGTGCGGTTCGCGATGTGATGGCGTTCTTCAAATGCGAAATATCAAACGTTGTTATTATTTGCGATGACATTGCGCTCCCGACCGGAAAACTCCGATTGCGGCTCAGTGGCTCTGACGGCGGACACAACGGTCTCAGCTCGATCATCTATGAAATAGGCAGTGATGCTTATCCGCGTTTGCGTTGTGGCGTTGGTAATAATTTTCACAAAGGGCAACAAGCTAACTACGTCCTCGGCAAATTCCCGCCGGTCGAAGCAACCATAGTCGAAGACATGATCGCCGGTGCTATCTCAGGCTTAAAAGAGATCGCCAAGAATGGGATGGAGAAGGCGATGAATAAAGTGAATGTATAAGTATCTTCTGATCTCTATTGCACCTCAAAACGCCACCTCGAACGTACTTTTGGGGATTCCTGCTCTTTTTTTTCGTATTTTTATACTGATATATTGATCACGCCCTCAAAAGGGGCTTTCACGAGTGTAATTTTTCATTTCAAATCACCACCAAACCCAATTACATCACAGAATGGAACTACTAATAATCCTTGGTACCAGTGTGTTTGCGCTGTTGTTTGCAGGGGCGTACTTAATACCGAACGTGCTGAAGCGCGATCAGGGTACACCGGCAATGCAAAAGATCTCGAACGCAATCAAAGAAGGCGCTGAAGCATTTTTGCGCCGTCAGAATAAAACGATCGTGCTGCTTGCAACAGTCGTTGCGGCGGTGATCTTCGTTGTGTATGGTTTTGTCCGCGTTCATAACGAGCATGATCCGGTTAATACCTCGATGATGCTCGCCTTCTGGACAACGCTCAGCTTTGTGCTTGGGGCGATCTGCTCAGTTGGTTCGGGATATATTGGTATGTGGGTTTCGATCCGTACGAATATCCGTACAGCAAGCGCGGCGACTCGTTCGCTCAATGAAGCATTGCAGACCGCACTTCGTGGCGGCGCAGTATCGGGCTTGTTCGTCGTAGCTCTTTCGCTTCTTGGTGTTGCAGGTTTGTTTGCTATTGTGCAGTTAACCGGTGTGGTTGGTGGCGCTGACCAGGACGTTGCGAAAATACCACTGTTAATAGGTGGTTACGGTTTTGGTGCGTCGTTCGTGGCGCTCTTCGCACAGCTTGGCGGTGGTATCTATACCAAAGCGGCTGACGTTGGTGCTGATCTTGTTGGTAAGGTCGAAGCCGGTATTCCAGAAGATGATCCTCGCAACCCTGCGGTTATTGCTGATCTCGTCGGTGATAACGTTGGCGATTGTGCTGGTCGTGGTGCTGATCTTTTTGAGTCAACCGCTGCAGAAAACATCGGTGCGATGATCCTCGCTGCCGGTCTCTTTATTGCGAATCCGGGTGCATTCAAAGTTGGTATCTTGGGTGTGTTGTTATTCCCACTTGTTGCACGCGCGTTCGGGCTTCTTGCTTCGATCGTCGGTATTATGAGTGTGAAGACCAAAGAGACTGAAGATCCGATGAAGGCGCTCAATCGTGGTTATTATATCACGACTATCCTTGCGGCAGTCGGATTTTATGTTGCATCACATTGGCTGTTGGCACCTGCTGATCCGAACGGACCTGCTGGTGATGCCTGGTTGAATTTCTTCTTTTGCGGATTGATCGGCTTGGCTACGGCTCAGGCATTTGTGTATATCACACAATACTATACTGAGTATCGCTTCCGTCCAGTTAAGAGCATCGCAGAAGCATCACAGACAGGACCTGCAACGAATATCATCGCCGGTATGGCCGTTGGTTTCGAGAACGTAGCATTCCCGATCTTGGTGATCGGTGCGGCTATTATCTCATCATACTATCTTGGTGATGGCAGTGGTTTGAAGCATGCTGGTCTCTTCGGTACAGCCGTTGCGACAATGGGTATGCTTGGTACTGCGGCTTACATCTTGGCAATGGATACATTCGGACCTATCACCGATAACGCCGGTGGTATCGTCGAAATGAGTCAACAGCCAGAACACATTCGTGAAAAGACCGATCGTTTGGATGCGGTTGGTAACACAACCAAAGCATTGACCAAAGGTTATGCAGTGGGTTCGGCAGCGCTTGCGGCGTTCTTGTTGTTCTCGGCATATCTTGATGAGCTTTCGCATTATGGCTTGAAGCTCACTTCAGTTGATATGACAAAGCCTGAAGTATTTGTCGGCGCGGCACTTGGTGGTATGTTGGTGTTCTTGTTTACATCAATGGCCATCAAGGCGGTCGGAAGAACAGCGTATGCGGTTATCAATGACGTGCGTGCACAGTTCAAAGAAAAGCCAGGTATCTTGCTTGGCACTCAGGAGCCTGATTACGGCAGAACCGTTGATATCGTAACTCGCGCATCGCTCAAGGAAATGATCATGCCGGGTATTTTGGTCGCAACAGCTCCGGTGATCGTTGGGCTTGCGTTCAAATTTCTCTATGATATGAAATCGGCAAGCTCAAACCCTGACACCGTAGCACGTCTGGCAACAGGCGGCGAAGTGGTTGCCGGGTTCTTGATGGTCGCAACGATCGTTGGTATCCTTGTTGCATTGCTGCTCAATAATAGCGGCGGTGCATGGGATAACGCGAAGAAATTTATTGAAATGGGTAACTACGGCGGCAAGAAGTCTGAGGCTCACAAAGCCGCAGTCGTCGGCGATACGGTTGGCGATCCGTTCAAGGATACAGCCGGTCCATCATTGCACGTACTCATAAAATTGATCGCAACGATCACCCTCGTTCTCGCTCCGTTGTTTATCTAAGCGACAACAAGGTTACTGTTTTAAGAAAAGCCCCAACAGCAATGTTGGGGCTTTTTTTGTGACGTATCAGTATGCCTGACAACAGTCGGAGCTGATTACAGAATAAATCTGATGCCGCCATTGACTGCTCTTCCTTCGAGTGGAGCATAGATATGAAGCCTATCAAACTTTCCAGTAATGAATGGATCGCCGATAAACGTCGGGTCAAAATTTGTTTGCTTGACATCAAATATGTTTTCGAAATTGATATATATTCTGAATTGCCCGAATGTTTTTTCGACTAATGCACCAAACAGCCAGTATGATGGTGTTACGGTTCGGAAAGGATCTCGGTCTATTTGTTGTGAGCCAATAAAATAACTTTCAAGGCCCGAACGCCATCCATTGTCTTGGTCTTCAAACATCAATACGATACCAAGATTATGTCGTGGATTAAGCTCGATCTCTTTCGTGATGCCGAGATTACTTTGTGTTGCATAGGTATAGGTATATCCAAACGAAAGTTTGAATTCATCATATAAGAATTGAGTCGTAATTTCGGCGCCTTTGGTGATGGTTGCGCCACTTGCATTTTCAAGTGTAATGATTTGTTGTGCGATAGAGTCTTCGTTAATAACGAGTGAGTGCTTGAGCGTAGTGTGGAAGAGGGCAGTGTTGATCGTTATTCCGAGTGGTCCCAGCACGGTTCGCCAGTTTGCATCGAACGAAAAACTTTGTGCATCTTCAGAGCGCAGGTTCTCTATGCCTCGGATATCGTGATAGCCAATTTCTTCTGATTCTTCGACAAATATCGTTGGCGATTTATATCCACCGCCACCACCGATACGAAGTGTCAGCGCATCGGTCGGTTTATAAAAGAATGAAAGCCGAGGTGTGACGAACGTGCCATAGACATTATGATGATCGGCGCGAATGCCACCTACGACTTTAAAATTACTTGCGACACTCCATTCATCTTGAATAAATATTCCCGGCACAGAATAATTATAGCTGAGCGATGGCGTTTCGCGAATGGTTTGATCGGAAAAAATATCGCCTGAATATGCAGCGCCAACAAGGAGACTATGCTCGCTTAAAAGAAATGAGTGTTGTGCATCAGCATAGAGCACCGTTTGTTTTCCATTAAACGGAATATTACCATAGTGTGCATTGCGCATTAATTGCATTGCCGCCGCACTGACAGCAAATTGTGTGTTGTCGGAAATATCATAGTCGAGATGTGCCGTGCCATAAAATCTTTCCGAGGTATTGCGTTCGGTGTACGGCGAAGCATTATTATCTGTCGTCGTATCGATCACGCCGCCATTTCGTGTTTCTTTCATATAGCCAAATCCGATCTTCGCTTTTACCTCATCGCTAAAATGATAAAAGAGTTGAGGTGAAATATTTAGACGGCTATATCCGGCAATGTCGCTGAAGTTGTCTCCATTGACATCGTAAATAGCCTGGCGATCATAACTTGAAAATAATGTCAGGCCGAGATCATCGATCGTATTAGCATAATAGACCGCCGCATCTTGTCCGTTTTGGCTGGTGATATTGATCAGCGCACTAAAGTCCTCGTGTTCTTGTGGAAGTTTTGTCAGGAAGTTCACGACACCGGCTATTGCATCGGCACCATAGAGCACCGAGCTTGCACCTTTGATGATCTCGATCTGCCGAAGATTCAGTGGTGGCATCTGAGTAATACCAAGTCCTGCCGATAGCCCACCAAGATTAGGAATACCATCAACAAGTATCTGAGTATATCTTCCTTGCAAACCTTGAATGCGGATGTTGGCAGAGTTGCTGGTTGAAGAAGTTGTTTGCACTCGAATGCCTGGTGTTTCATTCAGTGCCATCGAAAGACTTGAGGCTTCCATCATTATTTTTTCTTCGAGCTCTTCTTCCGGTATTGCTTCGACCCTAATAGGAGCATCGGCAATCGATCGAGTTGTTCGCGTCCCGGTCACGACTACTTCTTCACCTTCGGTATGCAATGGCTGAAGGATGATCGGCAGAAAAAGTGAATCACTGCTGAGCGTAATTGATAGCGAGAGTCGTTCGTATCCATTTGCATTGATGATGACGGTATGAATTCCGCTCTGAAGTGATCGGAGTACAAATGTGCCATCGGAAGATGTTTTTACCCCACTCGTTGGGCGGTCTATTTTGATTCGTACGCCGATGATCGGTTCGCCTGAAACCGAGTCACTGACAATACCAGTAAGAATATGTTTTTGGGCAAGAGCATTGCCAGCTATGAATAGCATACACAGGAAAAATAGAATATATCGTTTCATTTTGTACATAAAAATTGATAAATACACAAGACCCACCATGACGGTGAAGCGTTAATAGAATATAGAGAGTGTATTTATGCTTGCGGAGGTCGCAGGAACGGCTCTATCGGTAGAGCGAGTGTAGAAGGATTAAGATCGTTTGCTATTATTGGAATGCTATAAAAAATTGGATCGGCACTGGTCGAAGGTCGATAGGCAGGGTAGTGGCACGGGCACTCGGAACAAGAGTCGGATTGGCAGTCTGTAGAACCCGAATGGTCATTGTGCTTATCTGAGCGTTCTTGAGACTGATGGGTACAGCTATTATCTTGCGGCAAAGCACACGCGACAACAGCCCCGCAATAGCCAATTGCGGCTAACAAAGTCAATACAAAGACGATATGGCGAAGTATGGCTTTCATTCTTGTCTATCTAACAACAGTTCTCGGTTCAATGTTCTTCAAGAGCATTCTTTGGTAGCCGTTTGACTATTGGGGATTTGTGGCTATTTTCTGCGAACCACTTTGGCATAATTTTGTTTTACAGGCTCGAATTTTTTCCTGCTCCTGCACTGAAAATCAGGGGCTGCCGGACGATGTTGTACGGTAACCATAGGACACAATATGAGCATAAAACGATACGAAACTACTTTCTTGTTGCCCACAACAATGACCGACGAAGCCATCAATACGCTCGTCAAGCATTTTGAAGATACCGTTACCAAAAACGGTGGCACGCTGATGGAGACCGAACGTTGGGGAATCCGCCGTTTGGCATATATGATCATCAAGCATACCAGCGCCCATTACTTTTCATTGCATTACACCGCCCCAGGCGAAACCAACGGTAAGCTCAACCGTGCGTTCCAACTTGACGAAGATGTTCTTCGTTGGATGATCTTGGAAATGCCAGAAACAAATTTTGCGAAACGTGCAAAGATGAAAGCTCGCGTCGAGAACGTCGAGGCACGTCGTGTGGCTCATAATGCCAAGACCGCCGAAGAAGCAGCGGCACAATAATTTTTTGTTTCGGTAGGGAAAGCCCCTACTGCCGAGACAGTGAGGTGTTTCTTTTCAAGCAGTACCCATTATGGCTTGTTTAAAGATGCCGGAGATCAATTGTGTGCATATTGCCGGAAACCTGACCAAGGACCCGACAATGCGCAAGACTAGCACCGGATGTTTGGTTGTTAACTTTTGTATTGCATCAAATACAAAATATCGCGACCCAAACAACCAGTGGATCGAAGATACGTGTTATGTCGGCGTTGTCGCTTGGAGCCGACTTGCCGAAAGTTGTATGGAGCGCCTGACCAAAGGCAGTGCCGTCTTAGTAACAGGCGAGCTGCAAAGCCGAGTGCTACATACCGAGAATGGTTTTTCGAGAACCGTTGTCGAGATCAAGGCGCACCGCATTCAGTTCTTGAACAAGACTGAATATGCCGTTGAACTCGAAGGCTCGGATATGGACGAGCTGTTGATCAAAGAGGGCGTTGCTTCGAACGAAGAGATTGCACCAATAGAATTGTAAAGTTTATACGAATTATCAGAGAGATATATTATGCAGGTTATTTTACGTGAGGATGTCGAGAAGGTTGGTTTAGCTGGCGAAATGATTAACGTCAAAGACGGCTATGCTCGCAATTTTTTAGTACCGCGTCGTTTGGCGTATGTTTCTACCCCGAGCGCGACTCGTCGCATCGAGCAGGAAATGAAGATCCGCGCCAAGAAAGTGGACATTGAGCGCGCTGACTTGACCGAGCTTGCCGCAAAGCTCAGCGAGCTGTCGGTAACGATACCGATGCGTGTCGGCGAAGAAGAGCGTTTGTATGGTTCGGTTACTCCGATGATGATCGCCGAGTCATTGAACAATCAAGGCTACAAGATCGACCGTCGCACGATCTCTATCGTCGAGCAGATCCGAACACTCGGTGCTCACGATGTTACGCTGAAGCTCAAGCACGGCGTCACAGCGCAGATCAAAGTAAACGTCGTTTCAGAGTAAACGATCAATATCTTTAAGAAAAGCCCCGACAGTGATGTCGGGGCTTTTTTGTTTTTAGTAGAGGTGACTTGAGTCGCTTCCAATGAATTATTTTCCATATCCGTTGTTTTTTATAGTATGCACACAATAACATTAGATTCGGTTCTTGACGAAGTGATGCTCCTGAGTTCGGAGCAACGCGATATGTTGGTCGATATTCTTCGAGGCAGACAAATAGAACTCCATCGCGAACAAATGCTCCGCGACGTTGAAGAAGGGCTCGCTGAGTTCAAAAGCGGCAACTTGAAACCAATGACGGTTCAAGAGATAATGAAAGAAGCGCGCGAACCAGACGAGTGCGAATAATATCACGATCACCCGGATTTAAGCGTGAATTGAAAAAATTCATAAAGAACAATCCGCGTCTTTATGAAAGAATAGAAGAAACATTAGAGGAAATGCTCAAAGACCCATTTGCACCATTTCTCGAAACTCACAAGTTAGGTGGAAAATTTAAAGGGATTCTCTCTTGCTCTTGTGGATATGATTGTAGAATATTATTTATTATAGAGCAGGATTCTCAAACGGGAAACGAAACGGTGCTTCTATTGAGTATTGGTACTCATGATGCTGTTTACTAAGACTATTATGTCCCCAAGCTTCCACTGCAACCCAACCCACTGCGACAATATCACTGAAAATATCGTTATCTAAGACTAACGAAAAAAAACGCGTGAGCAAGATACCTGAATTTACGAAATCGGTTTTTGATCTGAAAGACCTTCCGACCGATGGGACGACGGAGATCGCTTTTATTGGTCGCTCGAATGTCGGGAAGTCTTCGCTCATCAATTCGCTTGCCTCACGTAAGCAGCTCGCCCGTACCAGTGGCAAACCCGGCAAGACCCAAAGCCTCAATTACTATCTGTTTCCCGATAAATATTATATTGTCGATACTCCGGGCTACGGCTATGCGGCTCGGTCGAAGAAAGATAGGGATGTTTGGCGGGGGATTATGGACGAATATGTCAGCGGTCGGGACGAACTGGCGGCGATCGGCATATTAATAGATGCCCGTCACGAGGGGCTTGAAAATGACATTACCGCTCTCGAATGGCTTGTCGGGCAAGGGAAGCCGTGGTTCGCGATATTAACAAAAATCGATAAAGTCAAGCAAAAGGATATATCTGCCCACGAAAAGTACCTGAAAGCGGAATTTAGCGGAGCCGAATTGCTGTTTGGTGTGTCTGTTGTGAGTGGAATCGGTGTAAAGCGACTCTCGAGTTATTTGCGATCGCTGGTTCCGAAAAAGTAACATCGCTGTCATTCGCAACTTCGGGTGGAGTTGTGTGTTCTTGTCTTTAGTGAGATATTTGAAGATTCCGTCAAAAAATTGCGTAATTTGCAATTCTGAGATGTGATCTGTTCACCTAAAATAATATTGTACTTCAATGAAAAGATATTCTACGTTATTAGTCGTGTTGTTTTTGATGTTGTCAAGTCTTTCTTATGGACAACACTCCGCAAGCCAGTCAAACGCTTTTACCCAACGTTCAGCCGTTCAGCCGCGTGGCGAACAAACTGGTGTAACTTCCTCAGCAACACCGACCAATACTTCTTTTCCTTCCGCACCTTTTTCCTCGCTCGTGACCGTCAGCGGTGCTGATAGACTTCCGATCTCGACTCGTTATGATATCGTCGCTAATAGCCGCGCACTTCATACGACCGTCGTCGATCCTGATGATGCGCAGAAGATCCATTTTATTACAATGGTACAGACCGATAATACCGAAGCAGATACAATGCCGGGTCATCAATACGACACTCGCCGTGTACAATACACATATAGCTCAGACGGTGGTGCGCATTGGACAGCACCAGTCTTGGTTAGCACAGGTCGTCTCGGATATCCTGATATCACCCTCTATAAACGTGGTGGCAAATATCTGCCGATCATCGCTGCCCATAGCGGACCAAATATTGTTGGTGCTGATACCCTTTGGAATACCCAAATTTTTATTGAACAAGGCAATCCTGGTGATGGAAATTTCGCGAAATTTGAAGCAGATCGTAAGGCAAGCGATGGCTCTTCAAAGAATATCGGCTATCCATCGTTGGTCGTTTCACCGTCTCAGGATAAATTGTATGTCCTCGGTTGTATCTTGCCGCAGGGTGGTGCTGCTCAGACAGGACCATTAGAGTTTGGTACGTTCTTGCTTGATGAAACAGGTAATGCAACGTGGAACGGTTGGAAACACCGTCCGGGTGGCGATGGCTCTACTGCAAATTGTAGCGGTGGTCAGTCCATCATGCATATCGGACCGAACGGAAACCTTGGTGTGTTCTGGGCACAATCAGACAACAGTGATCGTAGTTTATATTTTGTAGAATCAAGTGATGGCGGAGCAAATTGGACTCCGGTCTATTCACCGTTCTATGTGCCTGACGTCAGTGGGCCTGCTGGTTCTGCACTTGCTGATTATGATGGATTTGATTTCTGCTATGATCAGACTGGCAAGCAGCATTTTATGTGGCAAGCCGACTATCAATTGCTCGGACAAAACACCTTCTATCCTTATACTGCTATGGTGTTGTATTGGGGAATGGGAGATCAAGAGGTTAAAGTATTGAATGTAAACGGCTCGGCTGTAGCATTTTCTGCTCTTACATTCTTTGATACCGCCTTCGTTGGGACTGTGACACCAGTTAATACGACCAGTAATTTTACAACTCCAGCTGCAGGTTCGAATATCGAACCTACCGGAATCCCATTATTTTCCGATGCAACGCTTGCTCTTTCATCGGTACCAAACAATTTTACTGTATTCTACTGCACCTACCAAGATGGAGATCAGCAAGACGTAGATCAAGATGGTCAGGGACTTGCGAAAACCTATCTTTATAGAAGTATCTATTATCAGGAAACAAAAGATAATGGCTTTACTTGGAGTGAACCCGCACCGTTCCGAGCGAACGACCCGAACGGGCCTGCTGAAAGCAAACTTGATTATCATCACCCATCAGTTTCCTATCTCAATCCTTCGGTTGGTGGGCAAACGAATTATCAGGTATGTTTTGCGGCTGATAGTATGGGCGGCCAGTTGTTTGGTTTTGGTACTGCTGGTTGGTCGTTCAACACGTGGTTCCACCAGTCTATTCAGCGTAACAAAGTTTCGAATGGGGTGTCTGTTGCTTCGAATATTCTCGGGCAGAATTATCCTAATCCTGTATCAGTTTCGACCACTATCCCTGTAACGCTTACTCAGAGCGGGGAAGTCACACTGACTCTCGAAGATATTCTTGGGCGTACGGTCAAGACGATCTTTTCAGGTATGATGACTTCTGGTGCTCACAACGTTTCGCTTTTAAGCGCTTCGCTTGCACCGGGTGTGTATCGTTACACGATCAGAACTGCCACCGAAAGCGATTCACGTCTCTTGACGATCGTTCGCTAAGATCTTGAGTAGCCTCCATATTGCCCCACGGCACTATGGAGGTTTCCTCTTTTGCTACTTTGATTGCATTTTTGTGTTTATAGAGTTGTATTACGAGTTGTACACGATGGAATTGTTGAGTTGTGCTACGGTAATGATGTCCATCACTATCAATAATAAAGGTAATTGATATGTTGAACCTTATGGTAAAAACAAACGTGTTTCGCGTCGCTAAACAAGTGTCGATCATTTTGGTGTTGCTTGCGGTAGGTTTCGCGACCTCCGTCTTCGCACAAGCTGGCAAGATCAAAGCAACGGTCATTGATAACAAAACCGGCGAGGGCCTCATCCGTGCGAGCGTACAAGTGCTCGAAACCAAACAGGGAGCTTATACCAAAGCTGACGGTGTCGGCGTTATCATCAACGTGTCACCTGGCGAAACCTACACCGTTGTTGCAAAGTATGCAGGCTACGAGCCGCAGACGCTCAAGAATGTCCGTGTACAATCAGATATTACCACCGAGTTAAAATTTAGGCTTTCGACCAAAGCGAGCGATACGATCATCGTCGAGGCGCAACGATTGGTTGAAAAAACAAAGACCGATGTCGGCACGAAGCTTGGCTCTGCTGAAATTCAATCAACCGCAGGTCGTCAGAACGTCGATCAGGTTGTTGCGTTAACTCCGGGTCTTGTCCGCGATGGTAGCAATGGCGGCTTTGCTGTTCACGGTAGCCGTGGCACATCGAACTCTATCCGCTTTAATAACGTCGAAACCAATGACGTCGTCAGCGGTGGCACCAGTATTTTACAAACATCGGTTTCAAAATTTGCCGTATCTGAAGTGAACGTTACTACTGCCGGCGGCGATGCCTCGAAGGGTAACTCGACCGGTGGTACTATTAATACACAGACGAAAGCTGGTGGCTTGAACTTTGAATTCTCTGCACATTATCGTGGCGAATTAGCTGGATTATTCGGATCATCGGGTAACGGCTATAAGCAGCTTGGCGCAGGCGATCGTATTAT
Source organism: Kapaibacterium sp. (SeqCode) (assembly GCA_038229915.1). GTDB lineage: Bacteria > Bacteroidota > Ignavibacteria > Palsa-1295 > Palsa-1295 > JAFDZW01. Next base: position 25,225 of record JBBRNY010000002.1, read on the forward strand.
GGAAGTTGCTCTCGGCGGTCCGCTCTTTACCGATGACATCAAATATTTTATCACCGGAAAAACATTTACCAGAGACTTTACGAATTCACCTACATCAGGTTCGGGTGCAAATTCGGGACTCAATGTTATCGACCCTTATGGTAATACCACAGGGCAGTTGCCACATTCGAAATATTACTCTCGTTCGGCCACTGCAAAATTGACGTTTGACTTGCTTGGTTTTAAGATGAACGCAGACGCTGTGCTGTCTTCAGCGAGCCGCCAGTTCAATGGTGTTAATCTTGCGTATGGTGATGTCGCAGAGCTTCCCGCTCTCAATAACTTTGACAACCTTTTTACCTTGCGCGGAAATACGGCTCTCGGTGAAGGCGGTTCTAATGGACTCATCGAGTTTACCGTTGGCTACAATCACGTCAATGATCATTATGGTAAATATGATCAGACCATTGGCGGCGGCTTGTTCTCACCATATAAACTCTTTGACGCACAGGATAAATATACCTACGATGATAATAACCACTCGGTTACTCCTGGTGGTGATGGTATCATTGACATTTATACCCCTGTTAGCAAGCAAATACCAGATCCGCAAAATCCTGCAAACATCCTGAATTTAACAGGTGCCGGACTCAATCCTTTTACAGGACATATCGAAGGACCCGGAATTGCTTTCTCGACGGCTAACCCTTATGGTTTATTAAATACTTATATCGTTGCAGGAAATGTTGCCGGCTTCTATAATAATACAACCGACCAAATTAATCTCGTTACCAATTACACCGGTCAGTTCGGGACTCATTTAGTCACCGCCGGCGTCGAGGGCCATCTTTATACGATCTCTGATTATAATAATGGTTTGCCTTATGACGCAAATCCATTTAGTGATTCGTTTACCGTTAAGCCTGTTCTCGCTGGTGTATATATCGGCGATAAAATGGAGTTTAGTGACATTACGTTTAACCCAAGTTTGCGTTTTGATATTTATGCTCCGGGAAATGATCACGCACTCGTCGATCCGAATAAGCCATTGGGTGATGATGGGCGTCCGAATTTTACGAAAGCCCCGACGCAAACTCAGCTCAGCCCGAGACTTGGTATTACCTATGCTGTCACTGAGAAAACATTGTTTAACTTTAACTACGGTCTGTATTTCAAGCAACCATTGTTTGGCGAAGTGTTGACCAATACCGGTGGTGATTTTTCTCGTGTATTGCAACGTGGTAATCAGATCATCGGAAATGGATCGTTGAAGGCAGAACACACTCAAGAGTTTACTGTAGGTTTTACCTCAGCACTTTCGGATCTGATCTCAATGTCTGTTCAGGGTATCTATAAGGATCTCCGTAATCTTTCAGGCTTACAACGTATCAGTAACGACAATCTTGCGATCGGATATACATTGTATTCTGATGACCAGTACGGCAACTATCGCGGACTTGAATTGTCGTTTGAGAAGAGAATGTCGGATAACTATTCTTTCCGTTTGAGCTATACGTATTCTGTTGCAAAGGGTACTTCGAGCTCTTCAACAGAAAATTATGGTTTGCTCATCAATCAAGGTTCGTCAAGTGGGGAAGACCCGAACGTGGTATTGCCATTGACGCCATTCTACCTGAGCTTTGATCGTACACACGTTGCTCAGTTTCTCTTGAGCGCAGGTTTCGGACCAAACGAAGGACCGACGCTCTTGGGAACAAAATTATTCCAAGATCTCAGCTTCTCATCAACTTCAGAATTCCAGTCAGGCGTACCATACACACGTTTGGATGAAAAGATGAGACAATCAGGTGAGTTCAATGGTGATCGTGAGCCATCATATTTTCAGACCGATGCGGCATTAACACGTTCGATCAGACTTGGCGATCTCTTTGGTGAGAGCTTTAACAGAAGTTCGCTCGACCTTCAGCTTGAAGTGGTTAATCTTTTCAATACGACGAATGCTCTTTCGGTTTATCCAACATCAGGACAAGCTGATAATGATGGATTGAATGTCAAGTATGTTGGGAATATTGATTTTGTCAATGATCCAAGTAATGCCGCGGGTGGTCAGATCGACGCTCTTGGTAAATTGAAATACAACGCCCGTTGGGATCTCAATCACGACGGCAGAGTAAGCATTCAAGAACAAGGTGAGGCGTATAAACAGCAACGTGCTGATGGCTTTGCTCGCCGTACCAACTATCAAGTGCCGCGACGTATGTACTTTAACGTCACCTTGCATTTCTAATGCACCACAAGAGCACAGTAACTTATTTCTACTACACAGATTTTATTTGACGACAATGATGAATCAGAAGACACCATATCGTTTATTGTATGTGACGCTTGCACTGCTGACGCTTAGCCTGCTGAGTGCAGATGTGTCGAGCCGTCCGGTAACTTCGAAATCCGGTTCGAACTCTACATTGGTCTTTAAGCGCCAGAAGAATACGCTCAGTAATCTTGATTTCCAGTTTACCAATAAGGGCGTTCTCTTTAATAATGATCAGACTGCAGGTCTCAGCTGGCCACGAGGAACGAATAACTCTTATATTTTTGGCGGCGGCTTATGGTTCGCAACCAAGAAGTTTATTAACGGCAAAAAGAAGAAGCTCGTTGAGTTGGGATATAATCCGAACTCTGGTGCTGGTTGGTACACCGAAGGCGAGTATCTGAAGACCGACGAAGACAACGGTACAGCCAACAGTTCGAAATATATTTCGTATATGAGCCCGCGTTATGATAAGACCTCTGGTAAATATACCGGTGGTGTTAATAATGCTGTTCCGCCTCCGTATGCAGCCTGGCCACTTTGGGATACTTCTGATACAAAAACGCTGAAACAGAATTATTATTTTGGTGATTATATCTCGAGCAAAGCAAACCGTGAAAGTTTTGCAGGAAAAAAGAAGGCAAACGGACAACCAATGGTGCCGGCAATGCTTTCGCAAGAAGACATTGTAAACGTTTATTCTGATTACGATGTAACGGCTAATCCTGAATATAAACAGGGTGCCGGATATCCATTTGGTTTGAATATCGTCGAAGTAATTTACTCTTGGAGCTTTGGTCGCTACCGCGATATGATCTTCCTCCGTCATAAAGTAACGAACGTCTCGACGGACACACTTTTCGAGTGCTTTATCTCACCTGCATTCGATCCGGATCTGGGTGTTGGTATTGGCGCAGCAGGAAATGACTTTAATTCGTTTTATGGTTTGAACCCGGAAGATCTTACTCGTGCGAAGCGCATTTTTCCGCCGTCATCACCATATTATAGCGACCCAACAAAGCTCAATATGGGTATGCAGTGGTCAGCTCGTGAAGGTGGTAAAGAGTATGGCATTCTTGGCTTTGCTTTCCTCGAAAGCCCTGCTGTGGTGAGCGGCGTCGCGATCGATAACTCGGATAGCTCGTCACTTGGCGGTTATGGTCCTTCGGCTAAGCAACAGCTTGGTATCACGACCTTCAAAAAATGGACGATCAGTAATGATCCTCCGACACCTGATCTTCGGTATGACTTTCTTGCTGACGGCACAAAAGATCATGATGTTACAACCACAGGTGATTTGCGTTTGTTGTTCGGAACAGGACCATTTACGCTCTTCCCAGGTAAATCTGTAGAGACAACAGTCGCGATCGGCATAGCACTTGCCAGCACGACCAGTCTTGAAGCGAACAAAGATTCGATCGTCAAATTGATCGGCTTTGCTCATACGGTGTTTGCTGATACCAACGGCAGTTTTGCTGCGACGGGTGATTCATCGGCTACGATCGTAAAGCATTTTATTACTCCAGTACCGCCAGAAATCCCGAATATTAAGACCACCGGTCTTGACCGTGCAGTTCTGATCGAGTGGGACAAAACTGCAGATAACTCTGTCGATCCACTGAGCACAACGCTTGCGTTCAATACCTACGAACTCTATCGTACGACTCGCAGTGACCATGATTCGACCATTCGTCCTGACGGGCTCAATCCAACAGTAAAGCTTGGTACTTGGTCACGCTATAATTTGCGTCAGGATAGTATCATTCGTTATGATACCGTAAAACTGAATATCAATCGTGGTACCACGAAAAAAGATACAACGATCACGACGATCAACTTCCTCGGGTTTAAGTACACCCGTACTAATCCGAATACACCGAATGTGATACCTCATTCATTCCTCGATCTTGGTGATGATAACGCTGACGGTGTCTTGACCGGCAATGAAGGTTTGCTCAATAATGTAAAATATTATTACTTCTTGTTGGCAACCGATGAGTATGATTCTATTAATAAAGTAGGACCATTGACAACTGCGTTGGTCAGCCCGAAAAACTTTGTCGTCGGTATTCCAGCTCGACCGGTGTTCCCTGATCTTCCGAATAAGATCGCCGGCGATCTCAATTGTACGAGCGGTGCAGTCACTGGAGCAACAGGTTTGACCCCAGTTGCAGGTATTAAGAATGTCTCCTTGGAGATCATTGATACCGGAAAATTTGTCGATCTCTTTGCTAATGATACGATTGCTGTCAGTTTCGAACCAAGATGGCCTGAAACAAGAAATCATCGTTTCATTAATTTTAATCGTTTGATGCTCTTTGTCAATTTGATCGATAGTAATCAGAAGACAAATTTGACGTATGATAAATTGTATCACCCACTTGCTTCACCACTGGTCAATCCTTACAGCGCACCAAGTGGTATTGTACAGCAAGTTATAGGGCAGGTAAAACCTGATTCGAATATTACCGGGACGTTTACGTCAAATGATCCAATGTTCGCACCGAATCAATCGGTCGATCAAGCATTCAATTTGTTGGTCGATTTCGAATTTCAGCAGTTGAATACCCCATATCGTTTGCATAGTCTTACGTTCGATAATGCGAACCAAGGCTCGTCTTCTCAGATCGTGCATCTTTCGCATCGTACATTCCGTGCACGTGGTGACCAGGCGCCAGTTACTGATCTGAGTAATATTCCGGATTATGCAACCTTGCCGGATTACACAGGTTCACTTGGGGAGTGTCAGTACCAAATTACGTTTGGTCAACCAACTTCGTTCGCCGAAACAGTTGTTGATACTTTCGGAAAATCTTCCACGATCTATAGTATTAAAGATCCAAATTCTCCAACGGAGTTTCGTCCGACAGTACTTCCGATCATTATTACCAGCAAAACACATTGTGACGCGGTCTTGAAGCCGATCCGTCCGGGGTATCGTAATGACGTGACGTTTGAGCCGGATTATTCATTCTATATAACCACAGTGTTGTCGGCTGGCAATCTTTTCCCGGCATTTAGTGACCCTGATTCTATCTTAACGCCTCAGCCCGGTAAGTATGCTGTTGATGCATACCACTATGGTGAAAGCGTACCCGGTGATCCGAGTTCTGCTTCATTCTTGTTGAAGACTTCGGGGACAAATTATTTCCCATATTCAGACCAAAACTCCTCGAATAGTCAGACATTGGCAACAATACATCGTATCCGTCTTGCCGGTGCTGAAATTATGTTGAATTACCCTGGTATTCAGTCTGGTTCGACAACCGGTGACACCAATAATTATCCAGGACCTGCAACAAAAGACTTCCAACCTGGTGATAAGATCTATGTTGGATTTACTGGGCTCGTTCGCGGTTTACCATTCCCAGGTGCACCATTTACGATCTATACATCACAAAAACATCTTGATTTTTCTGATAATGGATTGTATCAACAGCAGAAAATTCTTGATGAGGTTCAAGTCGTACCAAATCCTTACATCGTAACGAATCAGGGACAGACTTCGACTCAAAACTCTAAGTTATTCTTTACTCGTTTGCCACCACGCGCAACGATCGAGATCTACACCTTGAGTGGCGAGCTTGTTAATACGCTTGAACATCGCGGGTATTCGGTCAGTGGCGATGCGGTGAACCTTAACGACCGTTATCAGGTCGAAGAGTGGAATCTGCTTTCGGCTGGTCGTCAGCGTGTCGGTTCGCAAGTCTTGATCGCTCGTATTATTGCGAAAGACCCAAAGAACGATGCAATACTCGGCGAAACAACGAAGAAATTTGCTGTCATCTTGGGCGGCTATCGCCAGGTGACCGGAAACTAATGAATTGATAATGCAGAGGACTTCTCACGAAGTTCTCTGTTGTTTTTTCTACCTTTGAGTTGCAGATAGAGAACGAATGACTTACTTCAAATTTATTTATAGCACGATGGTGATGAGTTCAGCAAAACACACACGTCTCACACTGAAATCACTGATGGTTGCAGCACTGGTTTCATTGGCCTTGACTGCCAATGCTCAGACCGGGAGCACGACCGCGGCAGACTTCACCAACGTTGGTTCAGGCGGCTCGCTCTTTACGAAGATCGGCGTCGGCGCACGAGCAATGGGTATGGGTGGCGGATTCAGTGCATTAGCCGATGATATTACGGCGCTGTATTGGAACCCTGCCGGCGTGGCTCGCTTGCAAGGTATCAATGCGAGCGCATCCTATACTGCATGGTTTGCGGGCATTACGCACAACTTTATTGCGGCTGTGTTCCCGATCAGCGATCGCTACCGCTTTGGTGTGAGTATGACCGTGCTCGATAATGGTACGCTCGACAAAGCGACTATTGCAAAAGATATTAATGCCGGTACGTTCAATGCCAATGATATGGCAATCGGCGTAACGCTTGCTGGTGCACTGACCGACCGCTTCTCATTCGGAGCAACGGTAAAGTATATCAGAAGTGCTGTTCTTGATCTCAGTGCCGATGGGCTTGGCTTTGATGCCGGTTCGCTCTATCAGACTGATTTTTATCATTTGAAAATTTCATTGGCATTGTCGAATCTGGGTTCAGATCGCAACTTCCAAGGTAACTCGTTATCGGTGCTTGCACAAAACGATGCAAACTCGACGGCCGCAAAAAACAATGCGAAGTTGGTGACGAGTGATTACTCTTTACCATTGTCATTCCGCATTGGTATCGGTACCGATGTGTTCCAGGGTGAATCACAAGATCAGAAGCTGAATGTTGGCTTTGACTTTGCAGCTCACTCCGACGGACCGGAGACCTATAATCTTGGTGGTGAGTATATCTGGAATGATATGGTTGCTATCCGCGCTGGTTATGGCTTCAATCAAGATCAATTAGGTCTTGGTCTTGGTGCTGGCTTCAAGTTTAAGAGCGAAGATTTTATGGGCTCGATCGACTATGCTATCAATACAACAAAGTCGCTCGGCGCTATCCATCGTGTGACGATCAGTACACAATTCCGTTAATCATTCGTTTTATGTGTATCAACGCCTTTTTGACTTTGTCGAAAAGGCGTTTTTATTTGCAACAAACCGCCATTTCTTCGTATATTTCGGCAGAACATTCATCGTCGTATTATGAAAAGAACCCTTCTGATCATCAGCATTCTTCTTTGTAGCAATGTATTGCTCGCTCAGTCACGTCAGGATATGACCTATCTTGATGCGGTGTCGTTTATGCGCAATAATGATTCAGTGCAAATTGAGGTCTATTACAGCATCATGCAAAAAGGCTTAAAATTTGAGAATCACGGTTCGGAGTGGGAAGCGAAGATCTATGGCGTGATAGAAATTTTGCAAGAAGGGAAAACTGTCGCGACACTTCAGATTCATAAATTCAAGCAGTTTTCTGGTTCGAAAGAAGCACTTGATAAACAAATGAGCGACGTTATCATTGACGGTGCAATGTTCAAAGTCGCCGCACATTCCAATACTGTCGCATTGCTCATCCTCGCGCCTCAAGAACCGAATGGTGTTTCGGATACGATTCGTCGCCAGGTATTTGTCCCGATCAGAAAAGCTGACAAATTCCAATTTAATAGTATCGAACTTGCTACGTCTCTGAATCAAACAACAGACAATAAGAATTTCTTCGAGAAGGTCGGGTATATGGTGATGCCAAACCCTTCGAACATTTATGGCGACAATTACAACAAACTTTATTATTACACCGAGCTGAGTTTGCCTAATGGCAATTATAGTGGTGACAAAGCCGAGGTTCAGCTTCGTGTGCTCGATGGTGAAGGACACGAGATGTACAAATCTTCACAGCCGGTCACGCTTTCTGTGGCGACCGTTCCGGTGCTTGGTACGGCAGAAATTGATGGGCTTCCGAGTGATAGTTATGTGCTCGAATTGACATTGATGAGAAACGGCGTTGCCGATACCAAAGTGCAACGAGTGTTCTACTATGACAGTGGTATTCAGATAGAAGAGCAAGCCGCTGAACAAAACTCTTCCGCTCCACTCGATGAGAAAACACTCTATCTGATGTCTGATTTTAAGACGATGAGTGAGTTAGAACTTGATGAGCATGCGACCCAATCATTTTACGGAGCCTCGAGCAACACCACCAAAGAATATAAAAAACTTACTGATGTTGAATCGAAGCGAATGTTTCTCTTCACCTTTTGGCGAGCAGCCGACAAAAAAACACCAAATGCACAGCCATTGAGTATGTATCGTGCGATGCTTGCGCGTGTTGCTGATGCGAACAAACAATTCTCATTTATGAAAGTACCGGGCTGGACAACCGACCGTGGGCGAGTGCTTATTCAATTCGGCAAGCCCGACCAGATAGATGCACAGCCTTTCGCAACAGACTCAAAACCCTATATGGTATGGCAATATACCTCGCAGCGTATGAAACTTAGCGGCGGCTTTCGAGCAGAATTTGTTTTTGTAGATAGACGAGGCAGCGGTAGTTACCAGTTAGTGCATTCCAATGTGCAAGGCGAAGTGTATCAACCTAATTGGTACGCAAACGAAGCACTACGTACACAATAAACTATCGTTCGATGAGATCACTACTGGTGCTCGTCGGGATCATCATAGCTCGTTGTAGTTATGTGTTTGGGCTTCGCAAAACTGTCACGATCGAAAATTTGAAACGCGCATTCCCGACGTATCCCGATCGCGAGATACGAACGATCGCAAGAAAGTCATACAGCAATTTAGGGCGTGTGTTTGCCGAGATGGTCTATCTTCGATTTGCTTCGCTTGAGTCCATCTCACAAAAAACGATCATCATTAACCCAGAGCTTTATCACCGCTCGCTTGCCGAAGGTAATGGCTTGATCGTCGTGGCGGGGCATTATGCCAATTGGGAGTGGCTTGCGCTTGGTGGCGCAATGGGCTTGCATTCAAATTTTGCCATCGTTCGAAAAAATATTCAGACCTCCAATACCGAGCGTTTTCTTGAAGACCTTCGACTTCGTTCGGGTAATACCCTCATCAATTCTGGTAATACGTATCGAATGCTCCGGACACTTCGCGAAGGGAAGTGTGTTGCGATCCTTGCCGATCAAGCGGCACCATCTGAAAGCGTGAGGGTACGATTTTTCAATACGCTCGTCCCAACATTTGAAGGACCGGCACGACTCGCTATTTCGAGTGGTGCGACGATGCTGTTTGCCGAGTGTCATTTGAACGATGACAATTCATATTCAATCGAGTTTCGCAAGATCGAACGGACGCCGAGCGATACTATTGAATCACTTACTCAAGCGCATACAATTTTCCTTGAGGCGATGATCGCCAAGAATCCTCAGTTCTGGCTTTGGCAGCATCGCCGCTGGAAAAATCTCTGATGAAAGTCCTCGTGATACAGACGGCATTTATCGGCGATGCGATCGTTTCGGTTGCATTTGCCGAGGCGCTGAAGAGTGCTGACCGCTCCTGTGATATCACGTATTTGGTCAGACCTGAATCTGTTAATGTATTAAAATATGCACCCGCTATCAATAGGGTGATTCCTTATGATAAATATGGCGAAGAATCGGGGAGATCAGGAATAGAATCAAAAGCGAAAGAATTAAACGAGCTTGGCTTTGATGCCATTGTTTGCCTGCATAGCTCTGTGCGGACGCTAGAGCTTGTCAAGCGACTTAGTGCACCAATTAAGCTCGGAATAGTCTCAAACGATGTCTTTACGTCTCAAATAGTACCCGAAATAGGCGACGATCAGGCAAGAATAGCCGTCCGTTTTGCCGAGAAGTTGAATGCTACTGTTGATACAAAATCTCTGCCAAAGCTCGATTTTCCGGAAGGACTCTTGCCGAAAGATTTTCTCTCGCTTCCTCGCCCTATCATCGGTATTGCCCCGGGGAGTGTCTGGAAAACGAAGCGTTGGACAGCAAGTCATTTCATTGAGCTTGCGAATGTTCTGTGCTCAAAAGGCGTAAGTATCGTTTGGATCGGTCAAGAAGGAGATGTTGACGCAGAAATATTAGAATCCGTTAACCTATTCAAAAACAAGAGCATAAATTATTTATCAAAGCTATCACTTGAAGAGTCGGGCGCTGTAATTCAGCACATTGATCTGCTTATTTCCAATGACAGTGCGCCAGTACATATTGCTATTGCATCCGGAACACCGGTGATTGATATTTTTGGTCCAACGATACCCGAGTTTGGTTTTGCTCCGAGAGCTGAGTCGGGGCTAAGTATTGGGGTCGAGAATTTATGGTGCCGCCCATGCTCTTCGCACGGTTCGAATGAATGCCCCATCCATACGCATCAATGTATGGAGGATATTAGTGTTGGGTCTGTGCTGAAGTTGATTGAAAAATACATACTGATTGACTAAAATCAACTTTTAAAGAATTGTCATTCTGAGCGCAAGCGAAGAATCTGAGCTTTCGGAATGCTTATATCTCAGATTCTTCGCTAGCGCTCAGAATGACAGCAATGGTTGAGTTTAGTGAATCAGCGCCGAAAAAAGTGTTGTTATTGCATAATATGGAGGAAATAAGTCATTGAACAATACAAAGCCGTTTTGTTGTTATTCTCTGCAATGAATAATTTTATTTCAAAGGTGATTCTCTTTTTAATGTTATCATTTGCGGCTCCGGCGGTGAATGCTATGCGTTCGATCGAGCGTTGCGACCCGATAGTCGTGTTTGATATGCAATCGAACAGGCGCAGACGCACGAGAATGTTCGAGCGCCGTTATGGCTTTTCGCCTACACCAAGATTTTCGGAGTTTGCACTATGAGCGAGTACACTAAACTCTTAGATGATGAGATCTTTATGAAAGGCGAAATAAAGGGGCGTCTCGGGACGGCATTGACGATCCTAACAGATATGCTGATCGAGCTGAACTCGCTTGAGCTTTATTATCAAAAACCTTCGACCAAAAGTATAAATCCTGCCGAAATAGCAGCACTCCGAACAAAGATCGACGAAACAAAAAGCATTCTCCATGATGCATTGCGATCTGAGCGATGAAAGATCACATCTCACTATCAGATGTTCATAAATCTGTTCCGGTGCCAAAAGCCGGAACAGGAATCAGTTTCTTCCGACGATTATTTGCCTTTGGTGGTCCTGCCTATTTAGTCAGTGTCGGTTATATGGACCCTGGCAATTGGGCTACCGATCTCGAAGGTGGTGCAAGATTTGGTTATGCACTGCTCTGGGTATTAGTCTTATCCAACTTAATGGCATTGTTGCTCCAGACACTTTCTGCGCGGCTTGGTATCGTCACTGGGCGCGACCTGGCGCAATCGTGTCGCGATGAATATCCTAAACCAGTTACTATTGCACTGTGGATACTCTGCGAAATCGCTATTGTTGCGTGCGATCTTGCCGAAGTGCTTGGGACAGCGATCGCAATTAATTTGCTCTTTGGGCTGCCAATGATCTGGGGTGTTTGTATCACAGCGCTCGATGCGTTTGTGTTACTTGCATTACAACGTCTCGGTATGCGAAAACTCGAAGCGGGTATTATCGCGATGGTGCTGTTGATCGGCGGATGTTTTTTGACGGAGATCATTTTGGCTTCGCCCAATTGGGGTGATGTCGCAACAGGCCTTGTGCCAACATTGCCGATAGGGAGTTTGGTGATCGCTATCGGGATCATCGGCGCAACAGTGATGCCGCATAATCTGTATTTGCATTCAGCGCTGGTACAAACGCGAAAGTTTGGGCAAGATGATGCAGGCAAGCGCGAAGCTTGTAAGTTTAATTTTTTCGATGCATTCATTGCGCTCAACGGTGCTTTTTTTATTAATGCCGCGATCTTGATCTTAGCGGGCTCGGTCTTTTTTACAAAGGGTATTGCGGTCACTGAGATAGGGCAAGCGCATACGCTGCTATCGCCACTACTCGGCACGGCGTTTGCCGGAATATTATTTGCTGTAGCGTTGCTTGCGAGCGGGCAATCATCAACCGTGACGGGTACACTTGCCGGGCAGATCGTGATGGAAGGATTTCTACATCTTCGCATTCGCCCCGTCGTTCGTCGTATCATCACACGCTCGCTTGCGATCATCCCTGCGGCATTGGTCATTGGCATTATGGGTGATAGCTCTACACTTGATCTGTTGATCACCTCGCAAGTTGTTCTGAGTTTGCAGCTTTCGTTTGCGGTGATACCACTGATCCATTTTACGAGCAGTAAGCGATTGATGGGTGAGTTCGCAAATTCGATCTGGGTCAAGATCGGCTCGTGGCTAACTGCGGCTATCGTCTTAGGACTCAACATCGGTCTTGTATTTGATAAAGAGCAGTCATTACTCGCCGATCCATCAACTCGAATGACCGGTATTATCGCTTTGCCATTTCTTGTGATTGTTGGGGCGTTATTGTTTTATATAATTATTAAACCAATGCTCAGGTCAGTGCGTGAGTATCGGTTGCACACTGCTCCGAAAATACTTGATGCTTCGACGCTCGACGTTACGGCGCAACAGTACAAGACCATTGGTGTTGCTGTCGAAGGTAATGGTAATGACGAGCAGGTGATACGCCAAGCAATGGCGCTTGCGGCAACGGGTGCGACGATCGTGCTGATCCATATTATCGGTTCGGCTATCACCTCATTTCATCGCGAACAGACGCGTGACACCGCCGCCCGTAACGGCGAAGAATATCTCCGCTCGTTGCGCCAGCAGTTAGAATTTAAAACACCGTTTGCCATCAAGACGGTGACCGGTTTTGGTATGCCGCCGAAAGAATTGGTGCGCATTGCCAATGAAGAATCTCTTGAACTTTTAGTAATGCGTTCGCACGGACATCGTGGCTTGAAAGATATTATTTTTGGTGCGACGATCTCGCCAGTACGACATAAACTCAAGATACCAATATTTATTGTAAAATGAAGCTCTACACAAAAACAGGAGATGACGGCACGACAGGATTATTCGGAGCCGGACGCGTAAGAAAAGATTCGCAACGCATCCGTGCGTATGGCGACATTGACGAACTCAATAGTGTGCTCGGTGTTGCTCGGTCACGATCGCATTCTGAAATTTTTGGTAATATTTTTGATGAACTTCAACGCTTGCTGTTTATTCTCGGTGCTGATCTTGCTACACCAATGACCGTTAAGAGCGCATTGGTACCAAGGATCCTCGCTTCGGATGCGACTGATCTTGAAGTACATATCGATCGTTTCGAAGCCGAGCTTCCGCCACTGACACATTTTGTATTACCCGGAGGTTCGGAGTTATCTTCGGCACTGCATCACGCCAGAACGGTTGCCAGACGGGCAGAGCGCGAGATCGTCACGCTTGCAGATACCGAAGAGATAGGATCGTTCGTATTACAATTTATCAATAGACTTTCCGATCTGTTGTTTGCGATGGCGCGCTATGCAAACGTCAAGACAGGCCAGGAAGAAATATTATGGAGCGGAAAGCGGTAGGTCTTAGAACGAGAAATTTTGGGTGTAGGTCAGCGTCGCGAGAATCTCGACGAACGGTGCGATCAGCGGCGGCGCAGTAGAATTTTCGGTTGCATACATCGAGAACGACAGTGTTCCTTGTGATGACAACCGATAACTTGAATTAATACTTTCAGTAAACGTACTGGTCTTGCTATTGGTCAGCGAGATCGCTGTTTGTGTAAATCCGAGCGATGCACCCACCGACAATTTATTTTCGATAAATGATTTTGATCCGTTAAAGGTAATACCACGAAGGGAAGTCGAAGTGGTAGATTGTTTTGTATCGGCAATTAAGATCGATGCCCCAAGACTTGCGCCTTCTTTTAAGAATGAAATATTATAATTGATCGTCCCACTCGTCGTTTGGGAGTTGGCATATTTGTTGGTAAAAATATTTTGGTCGGTGTAATCTTGATACGAAGCTGAAACAACAATAGACTGAGTTGTTGCCGTTGAAATAAATAGAAGTCGAGGTGTGATAGATGCTGATTGCGACACACTACTGACGCGAGTTGAATCGTTGATCAAATTACTTTTCGAACCACCTTGTTGGGTCGAATAATTCGAGTAGTTCATATCAATACCAAAAACTTGTGAGGGGTTTATACTAATATTACCAGAGCCTATCAAACGTTGTGTGCGCGCCTGTTTGGTGCCGAGCACGTTATCATATTGCACACCAACAGAGCCGGAAGCGCGAAGTTTGTTCTCGAATGCGTCAAAGCCAGGAGCAATAGTATAATTTTCGATGTCGGTCGTGTAATAGTACGCGCCGAGCGAAGCGTAGTCGGGTTCGACACGTTCGTAGCCTAAGCGAATATTGAAATGCGGCACACGAAATGCCAAGCCTGTTGTCGAAGCGATCAGGAGATTCGTTGATGAACGAGTATCAATGAGCCACTGCAAACTTTTTGGTATCTGGGTTGAATCAATCGTCTGCGAACGAATATCACGCGTGAGTATGCTTGCCGATACTTCGCCATCGAAGGTTAATTGCGGAATGATCTTGATCTTCGTGTTCAAACCGAGAACGGTATTTTCTTCTGGAAAAAGATCTATTGTGGTCGGGTGACGCATGAGCGAAGCAGAGTCATCTTTAGCGTGAAGATAAATAATATCAAAAAATGCTTTGTCATCGCCATACCCGATCTTCGCCGCAAAGCCCATTCGCTTATATGCCGGTTGGATGGAAATATTGTTGGTGTCTTCTTCGACCGCACGTTGGAAGCGGCCATACATTACTGACAGACGAAGCGGATCGGGATTGAGATCGAGCCCGGCACCCAAAAACGAAATTCCCGCAAGCGTATATTTCGAATAGGTGAGCGACCGATAGCCGAGATGAAGCGTTGCCCATTTGTACTGAGGCGATACACCGATCTGATCGAACGGCTGACGAAAATCACTTTCCTGGTCGGACAAGATAAATGTAAATGGGAGCGAAACGCCATAAATGGAGACGGTGGGCGAACCTATAAGTGTCCAACTGGTCGGTGGGCGGCGGCGTGGCGCACCCGAGACCGAATACTTACTTCCAGACACACTGATCGACCCATCGATGGCAAAGGGCTTGATCTCCTCGGGGTTCGAGAGATCTTGCGAGCGTAGATTTTTGGTGTCAATACAGGTAAAAATCGCCATAACGGCAACCAAAAGGGCATATTTGCCCCAACGACCTGTTGATATATATTGACACAGCCAATTCATATAATAAGACGTACGAACCGAGCACACAAAATCGGTTCTATTCCCTAATACAAATCTAACTAATTTTTCGATGTCTTGCCCTAAAAAACTGAAAATTAATAGTTTGGAGTGTGGTCGTGGTATATTTGCAATGCGAATATATTCAAGCGAAACTAATAACTGCTTAACAAATGAACATCGTCTCTCTGCATTCAGTCACGAAACGATACGGCTCGGCACTTGCTGTTGATAATGTTTCGCTTGACATTCCAAGCGGATGTATCTTCGGGCTTTTAGGTCCTAATGGTGCCGGAAAAACATCGACGATACGAATGCTCAATCTTATTACCCTGCCTGATAGTGGTACGATCGAGATGTTTGGCGAAGCGCAAAAGCCGGAACATCAAGACAAGATCGGGTATATGCCCGAAGAACGCGGACTGTATCGCAAACTTCCCGTACGCGAACAGCTTGAATATATGGGGTTGCTGAGGGGGCTGTCGAAAGATCAACTCAAAACAAATATTGATTATTGGCTTGACCGATTTGAGATCCAGACTTGGGCAAAGAAAAAAACAGGTGAGCTATCGAAGGGTATGCAACAGAAATTGCAATTCATCGTCACGCTGCTCCACGACCCCGAACTCTTAATTCTCGATGAACCGCTCTCAGGGCTTGACCCGATCAATGCCGAGATCATCAATGATATTATGCTCGATCTGAAGAAGAAAGGGAAGACGATCATTCTCTCGACCCATCGGATGGAACAAGTAGAAGAACTCTGCGATGAGATCGCATTAATGAACCTTGGTAAAGTCGTTGTCTCAGGTACGCTTCGCAATGTCAAAGGTGCGAAAGGTAAGAAGATGGTAAAAGTCGTGTTTGATGGCGACGATCATTTTATGAATGAACTTGACAAGTTCAATATAAGAATCGCCGAAAAGCACCCGAATCAATTACTGATAGAATTGCTGCCCGGTGCGGTGCCGAACGAAATATTGCAATTCATTGCCTCGAAGGTTTCGGTTATCACCTGGAATATGATCGAGCCGCCGTTGAAAGAAATATTCCTCGATGCGGTCAATAACAACGGCGCCTCATTTCAACACGCATAAATTTTATTACTATGAACAAAGTCTCGATCATCATTCGCCACGAATTTCGTCAGAAGATTCGCTCGAAAGCATTTATTGTAATGACGGTGCTGGCGCCTGTTCTGATGGCTGTTGCTTTTGGTATTCCGATCTTGATCGCGGTGCTGGGCGGCGACAATCTCAAACGAGTGATAGTCGTTGATAAAACGAATGTGCTCGGTTCGTACTTTACGAAAAAAAGTGCCGACAAGCCCAATAAGAAAAAAGATTCAACGGGGCTACAATTGCAAGTGCTTGCGGCGAGTGCGATAAGCGGCAATACGATAGACTCACTGAAGAAATTACTCTCGGCAAAAGACATCGAAGGATATTTCGTTATTCCCCAAGCGGCAATAAGCGATACGAATGTTTCGGCTACGCTACGACTTTCAAACACGAATGATTTTAGTGTTGAACAATATATTTCTTCACGCTACGAAGAAGGCTTATTTAGCGAACGGATGCGCTCGAGCGGCATTGATGCCGATCTTGTACGCAGGGCACAGAGCACACACAAGATCGAAACGTTGAAAGTATCAGAAGGAAAAGAATCGAACGATAACGGCATCGGATTCTCTGCAGGATACATTACCGGATTTTTTATTTACTTGTCGATGATCTTGTACGGTTCGCTGATTATGCAATCGGTGATCGAAGAAAAAAGCACACGCGTGATCGAGTTGCTTGCCTCATCCGCACGTCCGATTGATATTTTGATCGGCAAAGTGATCGGTGTTGGTTTGGCGGGGCTGTTACAGGTTTCGGTATGGGCGATGATGTTCGCGGCGGTAGCGTGGTTCGCATTGCCGGCGATCTTATCATCTGCAGGTTCTTCACTGACGATGTTTCTGTCGCCGACGCTTTTTATTTATTTTGTATTATACTTCTTGTTCGGCTATCTCATTTATGCAACACTGTATGCCGGAGCCGGCGCAACAGTCGAGCAGGCGAGCGACGCACAACAAGTGACGCTGCCGATCACGATGTTAAACGTGATCTCATTTATCACACTCACAACCGTCATCCAAGCACCATCGAGCACGACGAGCGTCATATTATCGCTGATACCGTTCTTCTCGCCCGTACTGATGATGGGTCGCATCTTCAGCGAAACACCACCGCTTTGGCAGATACTATTATCATTCGTGTTAATGGGGGCAACCTTCTTTGGTGTGCTCTGGATCTCAGCCCGAGTCTATCGTACAGGCATCTTAATGTACGGAAAAAAATACACGTTCCGCGAGATCATTAAATGGGTGCGCTATAGTTGAGCGTGGGGATTTACAAATCCTCTGATCGATAAAAATAAATGCTATCGTGCTGGCTTTGCTCGCCGCTGACGATGTTGGTCTCGTACTTGACGGCCTCGTAGCGCGGAATGCCTTCGATGAGTTCTTTGCTCTGCTTGTCATATTCTGCGCCGATCCTTTCCTGGATCGAATGGATGCCGCGATACTCCGCATCGAAGGTGCCAGGCGCGTCAGTGGTAAAATCATATAACTTAAAGATGATGCTCATAATGATTAATCTGTTAATGGAAAATTATTACTTTTTTGGTGGAAAAGGCATGCTCAGTCTTTATGAGAAGAGTGTAGACTCCCGAAGCAAAATTATTGCAAGAGATCGAGATTGGCGCTTCTTCGGAACCCGGAAAGAAACCAGCATACACCTCTGTCCCTCTGGTGTCTAACAATGATAAATGGATCGCCGATTTATTTTGCGATGGGTTAAGTCTGACTACAAACTTTTCGTTTGCTGGCGTGGGGAATACATCGATATTATCTTCAAAAACTGGGATAACATGACTCTGAAGTTTAGCAGGAAGAGCCCAGCAGCTTACACTACCGTCGGTGCCACCTGCCGCGAGGAATTTAGCATTTGGTGATACAGAAAAAACTGGAAAATCAGTTGTATTTGAGGTAAATGAATATACCAGTTTCTGGTCTCCAGGAATAAGTGAAGTAATGTCTTTTACGCGGATAGACGAATCATAACAAGAGCCGAATAAATAATTCCCTGCCGGAGAAAATAAGAGTCCATTGTTGCTCCCTGTAATATAGAATCCGCTAAGGGGAGTTTGTGATTCAAGCAAAAATGCTGTTCGGGAATTCGAACTAGAGCCGATAACATACCGATTGTCTCTACTAAAATCAATAGAAACAGCTTTCCCAGACAGCCAGAAATGAAAGTAATGATTCCAAGCATCAGTGTAATAGATGAATGCTTCTCCATTTTCCGTACCGGAAGCAATGCCAAGATACTTCCCGTCAGCCGAGAACTGAAGGTATTGCGGAATAGACGGCAATGTTTCAATTTTTATAAGAGCAGAGGAAAATGCGTCCCAAATGTAAACTGAGCTATCTTTCGCTCCAGCAACGATGTTCTTCCCATCTGGAGAAACCGCTATACAAGTGAAAAAATGTTGCACCTTTAACTTCACGGTTGGATAATAACTTTGTATCAACGATCCGCTCGACAGATCAAAGCATTTTACAGTATTCTGAGAACCTGTCGTGAAGACCAGTTTGCCGTCTGATGAACAAGCAATCTTCCTGACCGAAATGGAATCAGCATAGATTGAACCATATTTCTTTCCTGTTTCAGCATTAAAAATTTTAATGTTTGGCTCATACCCTGCCGCTACTAAAAATCTTTCATCCCCGGTAAATTGTACATCGGATGTACCTCTGAATGCAAATACATCTTTTATAATCGAAAGGGATGGTGAGTCGTATAAAAAAATATTGTCTAATGCGAGGACTAAAAGAGAGTCTCCGGTATAGGAAGGTGCGGCAACCTTTGAGAATTCAACAGGTGACTCAAAAATTAAAGAAAGATTTTCCGTTGATAGGGTCGTTATAATATTTCCATGATTAAGGGTAATCACACTACCGTTCGAAGAAAGCCTAATAGAGGATGGAACGTCATGTAAAGGATACCTATTCACAATACTATCTTTCTGCCAATCAATTTTCTTCAGTTCAAACTTTGAATCAACAATAAACAGATATTTCCCATCTAACGAAATTGACCCAGCCCAAATATATCCATCAGCTGATTTTAAAGTCTTCTGTACTGTATTATTTATTACATCATAGATATTGATACCACTACCATTGATGCCAGGCATAAAAAGCTTCTTAGAATCAGTGGAAAAAGCTAAGAACGGGGTAGCTTGTCCGTCAAATGTTTTGGTTATTTCATACCCAAGACCATTTCTTTTGCAAAGAATAATGTTTTGTGTTGTAGCTGCCAGATCAGTTTCACAAATGTAATCCGAATTCCCTGACACAGCAATAGCGGTAGCATAGCCTTGTGTCATAAAAAAAGAGCGTTGAGTGCCTGATTCGACATCCCATATTTCTGTTCTTCCAAATTTACTTGCAACAGCAAGTTTCGAATCACTGGAGAGTTGCATCATCTTAATACCACCACCCCCAGTAAAAGGAGTGCCCAATGATTTTATTAGATGACAAGATGGAAATTCCATTTTTTTTATCGTCCCATCAGCTCCGCTCGTCAGGAAGAACGTATTGTCTTTCGAAAGAACGAGATCCGTAGCAGCATCGTAAAATTTACCGGCATAGATCCAAGAAGGAGTGTTGATAACCTCCTGTGCCATCCCCAGCCGATTACCGACTAGCAGCAATAGGCTGGGGATCAAGCAGAACTGAGCAAATCTAATATGAAACGACATTATGGTTATTTTAGAGTTACTAATTTTTCCCAATTGACTCTACGGTTAATCGCTAATAATATTTAAAGCCCCTCTTGGGATGATGTATATATAAGTCTCTTTTTTAACCAACTTATTCGTATATAGATTCTTTACAAATTGGGGATAGGATGGAGACCCGGTCGGGGAACGTCGTTTGGGTTCGGGTGGTTAATGTGTCCGTTCGCACCAATTGGAGAGGTGGCAGAGTGGTCGAATGCGGCGGTCTCGAAAACCGTTATACTCGCAAGGGTATCGAGAGTTCGAATCTCTCCCTCTCCGCTCTTTACTCATTGTAGCTCCTATGAAATCCCTTTTTTTTCTTTTTCTCCTTTCTTGTACTATTCCATCTTTTGTGTTTGCGCAAGGTTTTGATAAAACTGATATGGGCAAAGTAAGTGAAGTCAATCCTTATAATATTAAAATAAAGCCAAGATCTTCCGAACTCTATAATAAAGGCTACAAGCTTGAACATGAAAATAAGTTCGATGAGGCTATTGTAGCATATAAAAATGCTATTGCTGTTGATCCGTCAAACATTGATGCGTATGATAATGCCGGGCTTTGTTATAGAAGAATCGGTAATCTTGATAGTGCAGAGCATTATTATAAACTTTCGATTCAACTCTACCCAGCAGGAACAGTAGCCCGGCAAGATATTGCATCGCTCTATACACAAGAAAAAAAATATGACGAAGCAACCGAAGAATATAACGCTATCATAAAACTCGAACCGAAAAATCCTGAGGGCTATTATGGATTAGGGCAATTACTCCTTGAGATCAATAAGCCCAAAGAATCGCTCGAGCCATTGAACAAAGCCGACAAACTTTACGCGGAGGCAAAGAACGCGTTGCAAATGGACACACAATATATGCTTGGTGTCGCGTATTTATATATGAAAGATCAAGAAAAAGCAAAGTCCTATATTAACAAGTCGCGCCAAATGGGAAGAGAAATTCCACCATCACTTCTTGATGCCGTTGGCTTAAAATAATTTGATCATCGGTCTCTGATAATCACAAATTTCGACTCGTTCGTTTTTACAGAATTTCCGGCGTCGTCTTTTCCGGTGACGTGATAGATATATACTCCACTCGGAAGTGCTTTTGCGTTTTCGTCGCGCATATCCCATTGCACGCCACCTGAGCGGTCGATGGTGGTGATGCGTTTTAAGAATCTCATCTCCGTAGAATAAATACTAATTTCAGCTTGCGCGGTGAGCCCAGCAAAGGTTATCGTTTCATCACTAGCGCGAACGGGGCTTGGATAGACAAACACATGGTCGAGCGAAGCCGCAGTTGGTGTTTCGCCGAGACAATTTCCGGTTGGTGTTTCGAGCGGACTGGATTCTCCCGTGATATTATCGATACACAACACATACGATCTGCCGATAGGGTTGAGCACTGTGTTTGGGCTGAGTTCAAGATAGAGTGCAGTGTCGTTGAGTGGGTCGCGGGTGATATTCACAATTTTCCCAAACGGTGAGAGTGTATAATGCGAAGGGTCGAGAGCATTATCATCAGGACGCAGAGAAAACTCGACATGAATCCTCCTCGAACCTTCGAAGCGCCAACGGACAATATAAAATTGTATCGGATAATGAACGATCGGTGGAGTCCATTGAAGTTTTGCTGTTGTATCAAACGGTGAATTCCAAATATCGCGCACATCAAATGATCGGATACGGAGCGTATGTGTTTGTGATCCAACGGGTGTTGTATCGAGTGTGAGGATGATCAGACTATCGCCGCCGATGATCGCGCTCGATGCACCGATACGTTCATCGATCACAAATTGATCGCCACTGAGTGGTGATGTTGAAAGCAACTGACTTGTATGAAGACGAAGTCTATTCTGATCCCACGAATTAATTGTCACTCTTGGAGTCGGATGCACAAAGCAGAAAATTCCGGGCGCAGGGGTACTCGAAGGATTAGTGAACGTCGGCACGAATGATGCAACTGAATAAATATAGGTTTCGCCATTCGCGACATCGCTATCAATATAGTTTGTCGTTGCGGTAGAGTCAATGACGACATACTGTGCATTCGGCACATTCGGTGCGCGGAGAATATAATATTGTGTCGCGTTTTGTATGGGCGACCAATGCAGATCGACACGATCGACATCACGAGGAATCACTTCAAGCCCTGCAGGGGCAGGAGCTTTATCTGTTAAAGACTGATCTTGCTCGAAGAAATTAATCGAATCGCCGGCGGTAAAACCAAATTCACGTTTGCCGTTGCCATCAAAATCAAAAGCGATCGCACCGCGCGGAGAATTCGCGATCGGGAAATGCCAGATGGGGCGCATCGTATTTTTCGCGGCATCAAACTCTAATAAATAAAAATTGGGAAAAAGCGACAGCACGAGATCGTCATACTTATTTCCGGTTACCGAGTGCACACTGCCGAGGCTCGAACGATACGGCGTTGATGAGCGAGCGGTATTAAAGTGATCGATGTATGCAGTTCGGAATGAGTCGTTGCCGAGATTGAACAATACTTTCACTGTCCAATAATTAAAATCATATTCATTGTCATCATTGACATCATACGACTTGTGAAATGCAATAGCAATATCAGGTTTGCCATCGCCATTAAAGTCGCCAACAGCAATGTTGCGGCTTTCGCTGTTGCCGTCGTTCTGATCGGTGAAGATCGTCGTAAAAGACGAAGCAGAAGATGGGTCGTATTTAAAAATACTTAGATCAGCATCATCGTCAAGTATTACAATTTGTTTTGTACCGTTGCCGAGGAAATCGGCACTGCGCGAATCAGCGATACTATAATTATTCGCCGCATAGTGTGGCGCGGGGAGCGTAGTATTTATCAAGGAGCCGAGCTTTGTGCGAGTCGGTAATAATTTATTTACTTCGAATTGCTGATACAATGAGTTGCCAGATCTGATAGTTGCCAGCGCAACCAATTCGTCTTTGCCATCTGCATCGACATCGGTTAGCGAAGTGGCGAAGAGCAAACCGGTGCTCGTATCAACATACGATAGATCGCCAAGGATAGAATGTGCGGCGTTGCCGTGATAGATATAAATATCGTTTCCGGAGCCTTGCAAAAGTATTTCGGGTTTTCCATCGCCGGTGATGTTGCCGACCGAACGCGGAAGAGCTTGAATGTTGAGTGAGTCAGTCCCAAAAAACTTATTCTTCGTTTTGTTAAATGTAAATACTGTTACCGCACCATAATTCGCTCCGCCGGGCGCAATGCTCTCGATGACATTACTATTGCCCGATGTTGTGATGACGCTGTCGAGCAAGTATCCGCTTGGGAGTGAATACGGTTTTTGTACAAAACCAGTATGTGAGATCGCTTCGTTCGGAAGTGTTGCAGTTGTCGATAAAGACGAAGAATCACCCGAGGATGTTCGCAACACGATCTTCAATTCGAGGGGCACTCCGGCTTCGACATCATTGGTTGTTAGCGTGATATAATGATTTTTTGTTGAGCGATCATCATTCTTTGCTTGCCAAGAGTTTGTGCTGTTTAACGTTCGATAAAGAAGTGTCGCACGAGTAACCGATGCACTGCGAGAAGAAACGAGTAAAATTCTTTTTTCTTTATCGTAGAGTGTATCGATCTCTAGTGTAGTATTAAATTGTGTTGTATCCGTGAGGACGATATTCATTCGCTCTTCGATAGTCCGCGAATCGGAAGTTTTCATCGCAAGTCGAAGAGTATAAATGCCGCTTGCAAGATCTTTCGTTTTGAATTGCGTGAGTGTATTGTCAATTACTTGTTTGTCGCTCGAGTCGATCACGATCCAATTGACAGGGTTCGTGACGTCTGCATCTGGATTTAATCCTTGTGCGTAAGAGAGCGTCCAATAGTTAAAGAGTGGCGACGCGACAGTGCCGCGAATATTTGCGACCGTGCCTATGTGAAACACATCATCAGTGTTTGGTGAAGCGATCTTTAGTGTCGCAGCACCAACAAATTCGACTGCGCGTTTTGCGTTGACTCTGCCGTTGGCGTGGGTGTGGTCGAAGCCTAAAGGAAATTGATCGTCGGTTGTTGATTCGAGAATGGTGCGAAGATTATCGTTCGATGCTTTTGGGTGCGATGCAAGAATAAGTCCTGCAACAGCCGCCACTGCCGGAGCAGAAAAACTAGTACCGGATAATACTTGGTAGCCACCGACCGAAAGAACATTGATGCCACCGCCCGGCGCAATGAGGTCCATTGCTTCGCCGTGTTGCGACTCGACGGCGATCACTTCTTTCCCGTCTTGATCGCGAGTGGTCATTCCAACAGACATACACTCATCAAAATCGGAAGGGTAATGGCGACCATCGCCACCGGCATTACCACTCGATGCGACCACGAGCACACCTTGTGCTGTTGCGTAACGAATAGCATCGCGTTGGAGCATTGATGGCACGACATCGCCAAACGAAAGATTCACAATGCGAATGTGATTATTCGCAGCATAAATAATTGCTGTTGCAATATCATCATCTTCGGCATTGCCTGTTGCGTCGAATGCGCGAAGTGCAACGAGTTTGCATTTGGGAGCGATACCAGCAAGGCCGATCTTATTATTTGCAATTGCACCGATCACACTCGCGACAGCTGTACCATGACTGTGAGGCTCCTCATCGAACGGAATGGCATCGCGTGTTTGTGCATCACCAAAATTAATATTTTCTTGATCGACAAAATCATAGCCGATCACATCGTCAATATATCCGTTGCCGTCCTGGTCTATTCCGTCAAGATCGCCACTAACAAGATTGCCACGAGCATCAAGATGTTTTTCGCTTGAACTCCAGGCATCGAATAGACCATTGTGATTAATATCTTCGAGCGGATTGACAGCAAACTGCCCGATGAGATCGGGATGATCCCACTCGACGCCCGTATCAACAAAACCGATATGAATAGTGCTGTCACCTTGCGTTGTCTTCCATGCGCCGAGCACATCCATTGCTGTGTGCGCCCATTGCTCGTTATAGAGCGAGTCGTTGGGTTTGGCGAGCAGATCAATATGAGTAATATGATTCGGCTCGGCATACTCGACTTCCGAAAATTTCGAGACTAGCAATGCAATACTATCAGCAGAAATATTTTTATTTAACGGAAGAATAATAATCCGATCAAGCCCGAATATGTTTATGGTTGAGAGGGTATTGCTGTTGCGATCAGGAAGAATTCTTTCGGCGTTAGAAATAGAAACTCGAGAGATAGACGAAAGCACAGTCTGAAGCGGTAACGACGGCGAAGCGAGCGACGAAGCAGTACGAAACTTGATGACAATGCTCGTCGCAGAACGAGTTTGCGCAAGAGCTGAAGTAACGCTTACGACCAGAACAAGAATGCAAGAAAGAATTCGCTTCATAAAATAAATTAGATCGCAAAAACTAACGAAGTACGGAGCGTCCGCGTTTCGATAATTCAGGGCAGAAATTGAGATACAAATAGAACCGCCGCTCGGGTAAGTCTGTTACGAAACAACCATTTAATGAAATACTCGCTCTACATACTTTTTGCGTTCTTGCTTCTTGCCAATGGCTGTGACAAAGGGTTAGCCCCGCCGCCGCCCGAGCAGGTGACCTCGCTGAGCGGCTCGGTGCATTTTACGGGTGTTTTTCCCCCCTGCGACTCGGTAAAAATACTTGCGGTGGTGCTTTCGCAACGTGCTGCGCCATTTTCGGTAGGCGATATCATTGCCGAGTTTAACAAGACGATCTTTATCAATCAACTTACTTCCTGTTCGTTCAAGGATACTTCGTTTTCGTTTACGCTAAAACCAGGGCTGTATAATTATCTCGGTGTTGCACAAAATTATGGTGATAGTCTCTTAAAAGATTGGCGTATCGTTGGCTTTGCTCATGATGCGCTTGACTCGGCTATTCATTATGATCTAAAAACGGGTGACCATCCGAACAACATTATTTTACGAGTTCGTTTTGATTCACTATCGCGTCAGCCGTTTATTCAATGATGCGATACGTCTATATATTGATAGTAATTGCCGCGTTGATCGGCGATGCTTCGGCACAGCGTATTATCAGTGGCGTGATTCGATACAAAACCAATCACGAACCGATCGCCGGTGCGACCGTCTCGATCGAAGATAACAACAAACACATCATCCGATCGCAAAGCACTCACGCCAACGGTACGTTCAAGATCTTCCGTGCTGATAGTGCGGTGTATATTTCTTTTAATGCGTATGGGTGCGAGTTTACGCGTATTGTTGTCAGTGATACGAATTATTATGAAGTAGAAATTAACGTTACCAGCAAACGCGTTGATGATATTGTGGTTACTGCCGAACGATATGTGACGGCGGTACAAGACGTGCCGGTCTCGGTTGCTGTCGTAAAAGAGGAAGAATTGTTGTCGCGTGCACCTGTTGCGATCGACGATGCGTTGCGTTGGGTGCCCGGAGTGACGGTGACAGAATCCCAAGTCAATATTCGTGGCTCCTCAGGTTACGGGCGTGGTGTTGGCTCGCGAGTGTTATTTTTACTTGATGGAATGCCGTTGCTTGCGGCTGATAATGGCGACATAAAATTTGATATTTTGCCCGCGATGGATATTTCACGCATCGAAGTCGTGAAGGGTGCAGGCTCTGCGTTATATGGCTCAAGTGCACTTGGTGGGGTGATCAATCTCATTACTCGCGAGCCGACCGATACGATGCGTAAGGCATTCACAGCATTTGGGGGCATCTATGACCAACCTATATATGATCAATGGCGAGTGCCCGAACTCAAGCGTCGCTTTGCTTCGCTCGAACTTGGCTCTGCAGGTAAGGTCGGCGATGTCGGCATCTTGGGGAGCGCTGTCTATCGTCGGAATGAAGGCTATCGTCTTGGTGATGATTCGTACAAAGAAGAAGGTTTTTTGAAAGTGACAGCGCCCGTATCGTCACACGCAAAACTTACGACTTCGGTAATTATAGCAAATGAAGATCACGGCGGCTGGCTCTATTGGAAAAATCTTTCAAATGCACTATTACCGTCCGACTCTCTCGGTGCTGTCAACGGGCGAATTCATTCATTCAAAGCAAATTTACAATCGTCGTTGAATATTACGACCGAATCAATTAGCCATAGCATCCGCACCGACATTTATTTCACGCATTTCTCGACCGACCCATCAACCCCTGGCGGACCCGAAGGTGCGCACTCGAATGCGACGAATTATTCGCTTGAGTATAATGTGAATGTTGATCTGGCCGAGCATATTTTTCTTACATCAGGGTTGATCGGCAACTATCAAAACGTCTCGTCCGATCTCTTTAACGATCATCACGGGCTTTCGCTTGCATATTTGTTGCAGGCGGAGTATAAGATAAATTTATTGACGCTGACCGCAGGAATTCGCGCCGATGCTATACGATATGACACTGCATCGTGGTTGGGGAATATTTCGCCGAAACTTGGCGCGAGTTACCGCCTGAGTGATGAGATCTCGCTTCGAGCTTCATTTGGCACAGGCTTTCGCGCCCCGACCATCAGCGAGCAATATATCGATCAAGTCTTTAGCGGTTTTCCGGTAAAGCCGAATCCGTCGCTCACACCGGAGCGGAGTTATTCGACCGAGATAGGCGCGGCATATCGCGATGACCATTGGTATCTTGATGGAGCGGTGTTTTATTCGCGCTTTAGTCAGTTGATCGAGCCGAGATTTACTTCGAGCAGCACCACTTCGTTCATCCAATTTCAAAATGTGACCGATGCCGAGATATTTGGTCATGAAGAAGTGCTGGAGTATTTTCCGTTTGGTAATAATACGCTCACGGCAAGAATAGGATATACGTATGTCTTCCCACAAAATCGGGTGACGAAAGAAATTTTAGAGTTTCGGCCGCGACATTTGTTTCAATCACGATTATCTTGCGAGATCGGCTCGCTGTCGCTTTCGGCAGATTTCCGTTATATCAGCAAATACGAAACAGTCGATCCGGTGCTGATACAGCAAGTGCCTGATGGGGACGTGCGAGTAGATGCTTACGTACTCGATGGCAGAATTTCGTTTGCGTTCGATCATTTGATAGCAGTACCCGTAAAATTGACCTTTCAGGTGCAGAATCTTCTCAATTATTATTACGTAGAGATCGTAGGGAATGTCGCACCACTGAGAAATTTTTCATTGCGAGTAGAGACGGTGTTTTAGAATTAGAACTTAGTTATTTTAGAATGATCGATACACATTGCCATATACAGACCGACCAGTTTGATAACGACCGCGAGCAGGTCATTGCCGATGCAATGACAGCAGGGGTTGAAGGATTTATCGTGCCCGCTATTGACTTTGAGAGTTTTGATGCAACGCTTGATATTGCACGATCGCATCCCAATGTTTGGTGCGCTCTGGGGATTCATCCGCATAGCTCGGCGCAGTGGAATGATGATGTGCGTTCGCGTATAAAAGAAGAAATTGCGAAGAACCCGAAAGTCGTCGCCATCGGTGAGATCGGGCTTGACTTTTATTATGACTTTGCACCTCGTGATGTCGAACTCAAAGCATTTCGTGAACAGATCGAACTGGCGATAGAGCTTGAAAAGCCGATCATCATTCATACTCGCGATTCTATTGACGAAACCATTGAAATTGTGAGCGAATATTATGCACATAAACCACAAACGAGCGGTTTTGGACAATTTCATTGTTTTTCGGGGAGTCCTGAACAAGCCGAACGTGTTGCTTCTTTAGGATTTGCGGTGAGCTTTACGGGTAATATTACGTTTAAGAACTCGTCACTTGCCGAAACGGTGCTCGCGACGCCGCTTGAGTCAATCTTAATTGAGACCGATTCGCCGTATTTAGCACCCGTCCCGTATCGGGGCAAACGAAATATGCCGGCGTATGTGCCGCTGGTAGCAAAAAAGATCGCCGAACTGAAACAACGAGAACTATCAGAGATAATGCAGATCACAACTGAAAACGCAAAAAGAATTTTCCGACTCGCATTTGTTGCTACCGTGCTTCTTGGTGGGCTATTGTGCACAAGCACCGAACGTGCGCAAGCGCAGCCGGGCAGCCGTCCGCCCGATTCGGTAATGACCAAAGACCGTCGCGAAGCCGAGGAGATGATCCGTCGTCAGCGTGAAGTGCTCGAGCGCGAACAAGACAAGCGCCGCCAAGACTCGATCAAAACAGCGCAAGAAGAGGATCTGGAAATTCAGAAGGAAATGCGCGATCAAGCGCGGAAAGATTCGATCAAGACCGCCGAAAGAATTCAAGATGAAGAACGTACGCGTCTCAAGGCCCAAACACCTATTGTCTGGAAGGCGATCGGCGTTGGCGGTGCTATCGGTATCGGTAATCTTTCCGAACTCAGCCAGGGCTTTCGTCGAACGTTGGTACCGACCTCGGTACTCGCAAGCTCGTTCCAGATAGGCACGCAACTCAGCCGTGTGATCGACCTCGAATTTTCGTATAATACCTTTACCGTTAGTGATAATCTGATCCCTGACAACTTATACCGTTCAGGCGATTCATCGGCACTTGCCCCTTTTGATGCACTCCATCCGCCGGTGAAGCCATATATTGTGCCAACTCAGGAGTCTATCAAAACATCCTATCTTTCGTTCGATATTCGCTTTGTGATCAACCCTCGTTCGCCACTGAAATTCTATACAGGGTTAGGATATAATTATGTGACTATTACGAATAGTCAGGATTATTTTAAAGTAGATTCTGTAACCGGCAAGTCATCTTCGATCACCGCGACGAACTCCTTTAATCGTGGCGGCATCAAAGTCATGTTCGGTGCACGATATGATTTCGAGGTTGGTAGTAGTTTTATTGTCACGCCGTTTGCCCAGATCGGCGCATCGTTCTTGTTTAATAATCCATCGCAGGTCGAGCAGCGTATCTATGATTTTCAAGTCCCGGCAGATCTGATCACCTTTACCCATCTCAAGGTCGGAGCGACTGTCTATTTCGGATGGTTTAGCACCAAGAGGTATCAGTAAGATGGACTCTGACTATACAACCATTCCTTCTGATGAACCTGCTCTCGACGACGAGTTGGCAGAGTCTGTACAATCGGAAACAGTACCACCGGTATTGATCGAAACAACATCGGAAGAGCTGTATCAACAGAAGCTTGCCGAGTTGTTGGAAGCCTGCCGCGCCAATCTTCGCAAGTATGACGAAGCTTTAATAGCCAAAGCCTTTCGATTGAGCTACGATGCTCATAAAAATGACCGCCGTGCCTCCGGCGAGCCGTATTTCTTGCATCCGTTCGAAGTGGCGATGATCTGCGTCAAAGAAATACCGCTTGACGACGTTTCTGTTGTGTGTTCATTGCTCCATGATGTAGTTGAAGACACTGTTTATACTCTCGATGAGATTCGCGAAGAATTTGGCGATACGATAGCCGAGATCGTTGACGGCGCGACGAAGATCAGCGATATTTTTCGGTCGCGCGAAATAACCCAAGCAGAAAGCTATCGCAAACTCTTGATCTCGATGGTCAATGATGTTCGCGTGATGTTGGTGAAGTTTGCAGATCGTTTGCATAATATGCGGACGATCGAATATCTTTCGCCCGAGCGTCAGCTCAGAATGGCGAAAGAGACGCTCGATATTTATGCGCCGTTTGCACATCGGTTCGGTTTGGCGAAGATCAAGTGGGAAATGGAGGACTTATCCTTCAAGGTATTAAACCGCGAAGCGTATGACGACCTGAAACGCCAACTAACTGAGTCGCGTGTGAGCCGCGAGTCATATATCGCCGATATGATAGCCCCCGTAAAAGAAGCGCTTGAGCACGAGGGGATGAAGTTCGAGGTGATCGGGCGACCGAAACATATCTTCTCGATCTACAACAAACTTATTCGCACGGGCAAAAACTTTAACGATCTTTACGATCTGTTCGCTATTCGTATTATCATTGATACGAAGAATGATAACGACTGCTTCTCGGTCTATGGCATTGTCAGCTCGGTCTATACACCCGTGCCCGAGCGATTTAAGAACTATATCTCTGTCCCCAAAAAGAACGGATACCAGTCTATTCATACGACGGTCGTTGGTCCTGGCGGTAAGATGGTCGAAGTGCAGATCCGCACAAAAGGTATGCAAGAAATTGCGGAAAAGGGCGTTGCCGCACATTGGAAATATAAGGAGCAGATCACCAAGACCGACCCCGAAATTGAAGAATGGGTTCGTTGGGTGAGCGATCTTTTCGAAGATCAGGACGACGACGATGCACCAAAAGCCTTGATGGAAAGCTTTAAGCTCAATCTCTATCAAGATGAAATTTATGTTTTTACGCCTAAGGGTGATCTGAGGATTCTCCCGAAAGGTGCAACGATCGTTGATTTTGCATTTGATATTCATACTCAAGTGGGTATCAGAACCATCGGCGCAAAAGTCAATGGCAAGATCACACCGCTTCATAGTAAACTCCGTTCCGGCGATCAGGTCGAGATCATCACCTCGAAAGTACAAACACCAAATCCTGATTGGGAGCAATTTGTCGCGACTCATAAGGCGCGGAATCAGATACGAAAGTTTATTAACGAAGAGCACCGCGCGAAAATAAATCGCGGTAGGGAGCTCTTCAATAAAAAACTTGCAAAAGCAAAGATCCATGTCAATGATGACACCATAGCAAAATTTGCGGGCGCAACCAATCATGGGAATATCGGCAAACTCTATCTTGCGCTTGCCGAAGAGCGCGTAAGAGCTGAAGATATCATCACGACGCTTCGCGATTGGCTCAAGCCAGATAGCAGCGAGCAGAAAAAAGATGACGCTCCGACGGTGCCGCACGATGCACCGTATATCGAAGAGTCTCGCAAGCAAACGGGAATCTTGATACAGGGAAGACGCGATGACTTGCTCTATAGTTATGCAAAATGCTGCAACCCGGTGCCTGGTGATGACGTGATCGGGTTGGTGACCATCGGCGAAGGCGTGAAGATCCATCGCCGCGAATGCAAGAATATGAAATTTATAGAATCGGACGAGCGCAGGGCACGCATGATAGATGTCGAGTGGCCCAGCACCGAAGAGAATGCAGATTATCTCGTGGGCATTCATATTTCCGGCGAAGACCGCCCGGGAATGATCAGCGATCTGACGCACGTGATCTCGACCTACAACAACACGAACATCCGCTCGTTCAGTATCGACTCACACGACCAAATGTTTGACGGCAAAATGACGGTGTTCGTTAATAATACCTATCACTTAGCACGATTGATCGAAAAATTGCGACAGGTTCGCGGCGTTACTAATGCAGTACGATATGAGCAATAAGCGCAAAGTTTTGGCAATAGACTATGGCACCAAACGTATCGGTTTGGCGATCAGCGATGAATTGCGAATGCTCGCAAGACCGATCGGGATCATTGAACAATCGGGAAAAGCCATTGCTGATCTGCTTGCACTGATCGAAAAAGAACAGGTTGGCTGTGTGTTGCTCGGTTTGCCGACCTCTCTCAATGGCTCCGATAGCGAAATGACAAAGCAAGTCCGTTCATTTGGCGAAAAGCTTTTTGCAAAGCTTGATGCGTTAGAAATAGAGCATCATTTTCATGACGAACGCCTGACCAGCATTATGGCAGCAGGGAACATCCTCACTCAAGGCCTCCCCAAAAACAAGCGCCAACAAAAATATCGACACGACGAAGAAGCCGCAAGAATAGTACTACAAGAGTTTTTGGATTCGAAATAATCTCCGGTAATTAATCCCCGTAGGGGCACGCCGCTGGCGTGCCCGCTAAACACACTTGAATTTTATGCAAAACCTCTGGATTCACGGGGACGGGTATGCCAGCGGCATACCCCTACGATTATGCACATTTCCTCAAAATCAGTCAGTTGATGAGAGTCACCCATCATTTGTATGGAAAACAATACGTTAAAAAAACGAAAACCCGCTAAAACGAATTTTAACGGGCTTCCTGGAGGTCACTATGAAACACACAGAACGTGAGACTGAAGTGTTGGTGAGACACTTATAACTTATCTTACAACATTTGTGCCACAATGTTTCATTTATTGAATATATATTGCTTAAGTTGTAATAATATCAAGGGAACAGATCCCCAGAATTTTCTTTTTTAAGAGTATCATTCTCAACACATCCTATGAAATCGCTCGTTATTTTATTTATACTTAGTTTTGCGGTTGCTTCTGCTGAGGCTCAATTAGAGAGTTCAAATAGTCTTGTCTGGTCGAAAAACGTGCTGATGCTTCAGCGAAATTCAACCGATGAGTTTCGGACGCCACAATTCCCGACAGGCGGCAGCGAGCTTTATGTCGTCGCAGACCCGACGCTTCCGGCGCGCTTGCAATCAGCACTTGATGTGACCTATGCAAGAACATCTGTCCGTAGCAAGCACGGAGTTTCGGCGAGTGTGATCGTGCCGGGATTGAGCCAGTGGGATGGTAGTGCGGGCGAATCGTATTCGGGTGTGGCGATGAGTGGCGCGTTGCAATTTGAGATCGCCAGTAATACGAAAACGATGTTCGCCACACTTATTTTAAAATTACAAGAAGAAGGGAAGCTTTCGATCAACGACCCACTACACTATTGGCTTCCACAATATCCCAATATCGACTCGAACATCACGATCAAGCAATTGCTCAATCATTCAAGTGGGATCTTTGATTATCTCAATGATGACAAGTCGGGTGCGGTTATAAATGATATGTATTTTGCAAACCCCGATAAACATTGGACTGCTGAAGAAATTTTACAAACTTATGTCGGCAAAGCGAATTTTAAAGCCGGCACATCATATCGTTACTCCAATACAAATTTTCTACTGTTGGGCATCATTGCCGAGAAAGCTGATGGCATTGAACCCGGGAAAAATCTTCGCACTCGTTTTTTCGAGCCGTTGCAATTGACGCATACCTATGCAGGCTGGACAGATTCAGTACCAAACCCGTATGCCCATAATTGGCTAAATATTGCTCAGGCGCCAAATCCGTTCACCGATATTGGTGATGTCAATAAAACGGCGCAACTTACCGGGTCACATTCGGCAGGTGGTGTCGTTTCGACTCCTCATGATCTTGCGCAGTGGGCGAAGAATCTTTATGAAGAACATATTCTGAATAAGGCATCGCTCGCGTCGATGCTAAAAGTGAATAATTGGCCAGGTGGTGGCAACTATGGCTTGGGGGCGTTTTCTGTTCCATACTATACCAAAACCTTATACGGACACAACGGACATTTGCCGGGTTTTTTAACCGATATGTTTAATATGCCAAGTGATAGTGTGACGGTAGTCGTCTATATTAATACCGAAGAGATCGTAAATGACGTTACGCTCAATGATTATCTCGTGGCATTACTCAATGAAATTTATAAAGCTCCGGCTTCGGTAACAACTTCGAAATTGCTCTCTGCTACTGTTTCGGTCTATCCTAATCCCGCATACAAGGATATAGTCATCAGTTATGAGTTGCCTCAGCCATCAACTGTAAGCATCTCGCTGTTCGATCTCTTGGGCAGGGAAGTTATACCATCGCAGCACAAAAATAATTTAGCTGGCAAACAAGCGATCACACTCGATGTACATTCGCTACCACAGGGAAGTTATATTTATCGTGTCGAAAGCGAAACAGGTACGACCAGTGGGCGAGTTCAGGTTGTGAGATAGGATGATATATCACGTGTATTTGTCAGCGCATCAATACCAACGATTGCTTCTTGAGTTTCGAAAAAATAATTTAGCATTTTTCTAGCCGAGCAAGAAAATATGTTGTCTTTTGTAAGTCATTCATCAAAAAAAACACTGCATGAAACAAAAAATAAGCATTCATATTTGTCTATTGCTTTTGGCAATGGCCTTATTTTCGACAGCACCGAAAGCACAGATGTTTGGGAGCCCATACCCAACTACTCCACCGACGCCAACAGCTGTATCGATTCCTACTGGGTCGATTAACGGTTGGGCCGCAGTCACCTGTTTTTCTGGATTTCTATCATTAGGGAGCTCCACCATTACTGATGGGTTTGTTTTTGGGCTTATTAATTTGCATGGACCAGCCCCTGCATTTGGTACAAATTGGGCTGCGCCAATGTACCATGGCCCAGCAAGCAGTCCATGGACAGCTAGTACGATGGGTCAAGTTTTCGGTATAGCAATCGACAATCAGAAGAATGTCTATTTGGCTGCGACTTCGTCCTATATTTCAAACGTTTACCTAAAACAAGCCAACCCTATCTATAATAATCTCGTTACAGCATTCAACGCACAATCTCTTGCGTTTGGACCTGCCGGTTCAGGCGGAATTTATAAGATAGATAAAAATTCCGGTGTAGTTACTACGCTTATTTCAACAGTACCCAACACTATCGCTCCTTCTGCAGTCCTTAATACAAGTACTCTTCCGAACGGAAATGGCACTTCTGTGAGACCTGGCTTGGGAAATCTAACATACGATGGCACTCATAACTTCCTATTTGTGACGAATATGGAAGACGGAGTAATCTATAGGATAAATTTGAATCCGACTACACCAATCGTTGACGCCTTTTATGATCCGCAAGCACCAGCCAACCCGTTTCCGTTTTGCCAAAATCCTGCAATGCCACCTGCTAATACTTCACTTGGCTTTGCACCTCTCGGCAAGCGTCTTTGGGGTATTGGATACAACGCAAAGGATAATCGACTCTACTACGCAGTTTGGATGGAGGATGTTGGCTCTTTTGCAGGTAGTACGAGCAATATTATTCGCTCGATCGGCCTCACCCCATCAGGAAATTTTAAACCATCTTCGGATGACAAACCTGAGATTCTGATGCCAATATACCGCACAGATGACCTCGCTCCTTCCCACCAAACGGATTCGTTTTCTTGCCCCGTTTCCGATATTGAATTTTCTACAACAGGAGATATGCTTGTTGGTGAGTGCTCCATCTTTGACAACACCAATCGTACGGCGCATTACTCAAGAGTATTCAAATTTACTGGTGCCTCGACTTCGTGGAGTAGACAACAAATATTTGTTGGCAGTGCCATTGGTATTGGTTCTCAGTTCCCTACTAATGCTGGCGCCATCGGGGTTCCCTATTTGCCACTGCAGACGAACGGGCTTTCAATTTCTAATTCATCGGGAGGAGTTGACTTTGGTTATCGTGGATATGACACGACGAGCCGACAACCTCTAAATTGTGATTCCACTCTCGCAATGAATGGAGATATTCTCGCCAATCCATCACCGTTTGGATATATTTACGGGTTACAGTTAACTCCCTCTGTTGGTAATATCGATATTCCGAACAACGTCCAGTCCA
Organism: Kapaibacterium sp. (SeqCode); assembly: GCA_038229915.1. Classification (GTDB taxonomy): domain Bacteria; phylum Bacteroidota; class Ignavibacteria; order Palsa-1295; family Palsa-1295; genus JAFDZW01. The sequence goes on from JBBRNY010000002.1 coordinate 61,655, forward strand.
CCGGACTCTTCGTTGATTTCAATGGCGTGGGTGGGACTCAAGACAAGTTTATTGTTGCAGACGTTGACATCTTCCGTGACTCTTGCGGCAAGACGGCTGCTACACCAAACTGCCCCCCTATGGTAAGTCTCATTGCGAAGGATACTAATGGTAAGTGCTGTTGGACTATCATGTTTGATAATACAAGCCCAAATACTTATACTAACTTACAGGCACATTTAGCAACTTCAGGGGCTACTTTTGCAACCATCACAAGTGGTACAGGATGGAGTACTGCTGAGCTTACACCGCAGAGTATTATTCAAACGCCGACTACTGGGCCATTCTTTCCGGTTGGCAATTTGAATTTGGGTTACTTCTGTCTCAATTTGCTGCCAGGAACTTCGACACCTCCACAGCTTGCGCCTCAACTGGTTGGCTACCGGTCTCAGGGGAGATCGATAATCCACCGGCATCAGTCGCTGGGCTTCCGTTGATGCCTTACCCACAGCCGTTCGCATCTACGCCACCAGCTCCGTTCCGTGATGTATCATGGGGTACGGTAATTGGTGGGGTGCCATTCAATAATGTGCCGCTGTCACTTCAATTGAAATTCCCAGCTCAGCAGGGTACATCCCCAGGGTGTGAAGACAGCCTTCGATTCTGTGTGCGCTATACCTATACAGATGTAAACTGTCGTACCTGCGACACGGTGGTCTGTTACCAGGTGAAGCGTACTCCACCATGGTGGTATAATACTAGCACTGGCAATAGTGGACCCGCTGTGCATGTTGGACATATCACAATGTTGAGCAAGACTGCAGGCACGCTTGTTGTTGAAGTTCCGAAACTTCGTCCTGATATGGCGTCAGAAGATGGAATACGATTAACCCACATCTCTTTGAGCGCTCGTGGTGGTACTCGACTCACTCAATTTGACGGCGTCAAGACCAGCGACTTTGTAGGAGCAAAATCTCTTGCGCTTGGGAATGGACAAACCGCTTCGATCCCATTGGTGTACGATAACTTTGGCGATATGCAAAAGTTTAACAATTTCATACAATATGAGTATGTGCTCTTAAATGACCCGAATGTGACGCTTTACGGCGAAGATGAACTCGTTGCAATCGTACCGGGTGGTCGCTCGAAAGGTGATGTTTTTGCGAAGGATGACTCAAGCGTCAAGCCGACCAACGTCAGAACATACGCACTCTATTTCGGGGTGAAAAATGTCGATCAGAAACCAGTGCGCACTGTGACGCTATCGGTCAAAGATGGCAATCGCATTCTTGCGACAGGGCCATTCGAAGATAGTGTTTCGGTTACTTATGATGTCATGAACGGCATAGTCGATGGCAAACCGCATCTCTTCGCGCAAGAATCGCGCTGGGCATCGGATGCACCTGAATGCGTTGTGCCACATGGCTCAATTGTGCGGCCGTTCTACTTAACTGTTTCTGGTTCGGTAGGGAAGTCAACGACGGTGAATTTCGTGACAATGGACGAACAGGGTGTAATTCTCACCAGTGACTCGGTTGTACTTTCGGATCCATTGTCGATCGTTCGTAAGACTGATCCTTCGGGTTCTGGTCCTACGGGATATTTATATCCACCGTACCCAAATCCGACGGCTACTTCAACGACGCTTCAATTCCGTCTTGATGCGAGCGAACATACCACGCTATCGTTATTTGATTTGCTCGGTAACGAAGTTGTACATATTATTGGTGGCGACTATATGTCAAGCGGCGAACATGTCGTTCAAATAGCTACAGATCAACTCCCGTCTGGTGTGTACACGATTCGTTTACAAACCGTCTCGGGCACACAGTCGCAAAAGCTACAGATCATTCACTAAGAAGTGATTTACATAAACCAAACAGCCCGCTATCAGATAATGATAGCGGGCTGTTTTAATTATTTCTAGAAAATTGTTATGAATTATTGATATGAAGTTTCATCAAACGGTATATTTTATTCCAAAAGGATTTTGTGGTAAGTATTGATTCTATCAGTTCTCGCTGTTCTTTTTGTGTTTAAATAGCGTGATTTGGCGCAGAACGACTTACGCCACGATATAGCAACTTTGACGTAAGAAAAGCCTATATTTGCCATATCACGCATATTTGTCAGCGCATCAATACCAACGATTGTTTCTTGAGTTGGCCGTTGATGTGGATTAGGCAATGGTAGACACCATTGGGCAGATTTGAGGTGTTGCGCCAAGTAACACTATGCTCGCCAACATCTATGTTGCCTGAAAATAAATGCGCAACTTCATTCCCAAGCAAATTCACGATCACAACATCCGCAAATCCTGTTGCATCTGATGAGAAAGTAATAGTAGTGGAGCCCGAAAGAGGATTCGGATAGCTCCGAATTGTATTAGTATTTACAATCGGCTCAGTCACAGAATTTGTCTCTGTCATTTCAGATAAGTGGCGACGCCAGACACCATTAATATATGTCCCAGCAAAAAGATCAGAATCTTTTATCAGAAGAGAGTAAATTTTAGTGTGGGGTTGCAAACCGACCGCCACCCAATTGGTGCCATTATCGTTTGAGCGAAATACACCCGCAGCTGTTCCAGCAAAAAGAATTGAATCGTCTACGGCGAAACAGTAAATACGGTTTTCTATCAAGCCCTTATTAATCGCTTCCCAAGTGGCACCATCATCACTTGAGCGAAAAACACCAAAATCATAAGTGGCTGCAAAGATATACTTATTGTTTACTATAAAAGAAGCAACTCTACTACCACTCCAAGCAATACCAATATCACTCCAACTTGAACCATTATCGCTCGAACGCGAAACAACCTTATTGCTGACAAAGAGAAAAGTGCTTGTCGATAGGACAGAGGTGATCGTTGAGTCGATTAAATCTTTTTTAAGAACTGTCCAATTCGATCCATTATCTGTTGAGCGAAAAAGCCCTCCATAGGTGGCAGCTAAGAGTGTTGTATCATTAAAAATAAGTGAATTGATACTAATGTTTATTAAGCCATTATTTACTGGAGTCCAATTTTTCAAATTTTCATCAAAACGATAGATGCCATTGTCAAATGTGCTCGCAAATATTTTTGTGTCTTTAATTACTAAGGTATTGACAGGGATATAGTCACCAAATAATCCTTTATTGAATGAGACCCAATTTGCGCCATTATCATTTGTACGAAATACACCGGCTCCTCCCGTACCAGCAAGTATATCTGTTCCATTATAGGCAAGGGAAAAAACAGTAAATGCTTTAAAAGTACTTTTTAATGCTGACCAATTATTTCCATTATCGTTCGAACGAAAAATACCAGTCCGATTCGTACCTGCAAAGATGTTTGTACCACTGAATGCAAATGATAAGATGGTATTCCCAAGATTGCCATCGTTAATATTTGTCCAATTCAAACCATTATCAGTTGAGCGAAATGCGCCGTTACCTTTCGTCCCTGCAAATATATCTGTGCCTCTCGATGCGAGGGAATAAATAACATTTCCCGCAAAGATACTATCTGCTACCACCCAACTTACTCCATTATTGTCTGATCGAAATATTCCGCTCTTTGTTCCGGCGTATATGCTTGTTCCGCTAATAGTAAAGCAATAAACAGAAGCGGTGCTTAAGCCAGTATTCGCCACTGACCAATTTGCACCATTGTCGATTGATCGATAAATACCACTATCTGTTCCGGCAAAAATATTATTTGCATTTACTGCCAAAGAATAGACAGTCCCTTTTGGCAAGCCATTTTCCACTTGAGACCAAGTTAAGCCATCATCGCTCGAACGGAATACACCAGAGTAATAAGTCCCTGCAAAGATATTTGCACCATCAATCAAAAGAGAATACACAGCGGTGCTAGTCAACCCATTATTCATTTTTACCCAAGTGTCACCGTTATCGCCTGAACGATAAATGCCCCCACCACTACCTGAGGTGGCTGCAAATAGATTTATACCCTTAAACTCAAGAGAATATACTAAAGACCCGAACCCGGTATTCAGACTAGTCCAAGTCGCCCCATTATCAGTCGAACGATGTAATGTATCCCGACCACTAAAATCTGAAGTCGATGCGAATATATTTGCCCCACTAACTGCAATACATCTAACGGATATGGCGATAGGTCCATTCGTTTGCACCCATTGTGCTGTTGCAAGCTCTGCTGTGGAGAGAATAATCGATAGAATGAGGAGGAAATAACTACGTCTCATTGTTGTAAGTAGAGTAGATGTATTAAGGTGCAATTTACTATTTATCTAACCCAATGGGTTATGGATTTGTTCTACTGTCTTGGCGCAGAACGACTTACGCCACGATATAGCAACTTTGGTACAAAAACCCTCTATATTTCGTATTTTTGTATATTAACGTATCACACTTGGATGTTTAGCGAAGCAGAACGTATTGAGATCGAGCAATTAAAGACGCGCTACCAAAAACCGCAGGCTATCTTGCTGCCGATCCTTTGGAAGATACAAGAAAAGCAAGGCTGGATCGACGATAAGTCGATGGAGCTTGCTGCGCAAATTTGCGAATGCACCAAAGCCCACGTGCTTGGTGTCGTGAGCTTTTATACGATGTTTTTCGAGAAACCGATGGGGCGGCATCATATTCAAGTCTGCACCAATGTCAGTTGTATGCTCAGAGGCGGCGAGAATATCTACGCCACCGTAAAAGAAACGCTCGGTATCGGTCACATGGAGCGCACCGCCGATGGGATGTTCTCGCTCGAAGAAGTAGAGTGTATGGGCGCGTGTGGCGGAGCACCAATGATGGCAGTCGGCGAAACATTTTTCGAACAAGTCACCAACGAAGAAGCGCTGTCATTGCTCAGTAAGATCAAATCCGACGGGGTAGTACCCATTCCGAAAAAGACGGTGCAATTGCCGGATACGGCGTTATGATTATATTGTCAGATGCTTAAAGAATTAACATTGGTGGTACTAAACAAAAACATACCTGAACACTCATTGCTTACGGGTGATGTCGGGACTGTTGTGCATACATATCCAAACGCGGCAGCGTATGAGGTTGAGTTCGTCACCGGACTCGGGACAACTATCGCAGTGCTAACACTACTACCGGATGATATTCGTCCTGTAGCATCCGAAATTCTACACGTCAGAAGTATTCCGAAAGCTGCTTAAGCAGACTTATTCTTTTATAGCAACTATGCAAAAGCTTGTTTTACCCGATATCCCGAACCTGCAAGACATTGATGTCTACGTTAAAAACGGTGGGTATGTAGATATGCTTAAGAAGACTTTTTCGATGTCGCCCGATGCGGTGATCGATGAAGTCAAGCGTTCGGGTCTTCGTGGCCGCGGTGGCGCGGCGTTTCCGACCGGATTGAAATGGACGTTTATGCCGAAGGGCACTGAGCGCACCAAATATTTATTGATCAATGGTGACGAGTCGGAACCCGGTTCATTCAAAGATCGTCAGATATTCGAGTTTAACCCTCATCAGATGATCGAAGGGATGCTTATCGCCGCGTATGCGATGCAGGTCAAGCATGCGTATGTTTATATTCGTGGCGAATATGCACATTGGGTGAAGATGGTCGAGAAAGCTGTTGCTGATGCGTATGCTAAAGGCTTCATCGGCGAAAAAATGAAAGATCATTTTAAGCCGAGTGGCGAAGGCGTTGCATACACAGTCGATATTACTGTTCACAAAGGTGCGGGTGCGTATATCGTCGGCGAAGAATCTGCGCTGATGAATTCGCTCGAAGGGCAGCGTGGCTATCCTCGTGTGAAACCACCCTTTCCGGCGAACTACGGTCTTTGGGGAGCACCGACGACAATTAACAATGTCGAGACCATCGCGAATATTCCGGCAATTATGAAGATCGGCGCCGAAGCGTTTTCGCAGATCGGCGAGCCGAAACATCCGGGCACACTTTTGCTTGGTGTCAGCGGGCACGTCAATCGCCCTGGTGTGTATGAAGTTGATTCGGGTACGCTCCTGACCGATATGATCTTTAAGTATGCACAAGGCGTGACCGGCGATAAAAAAATTAAAATGGTGATCCCTGGAGGATCATCAATGCCGCCGCTTCGTGGCGATCAACTCGAAGGTGTGAAAATGGATGCCGAAAGTTTGAAAGCCGCAGGAAGTTCGATCGGCACGGGCGGAATTATGGTAATGGACGAAAACACTGACATTCCGAAAGTACTTCAACGAATCAGTAAATTTTATCATCACGAGTCTTGCGGGCAGTGTACGCCGTGCCGCGAAGGCACAGGTTGGATGGAAAAAATTCTCAAGCGTGTCAATGCCGGCACTGCATCGAAAGCCGATATTGTGTTGCTCGAAGATGTTGCAAAAAACATCGAAGGCAGAACCATCTGTGCGCTCGGCGAAGCCGCCGCATGGCCCGTGAAATTTACGATCCAACGTTTCCCTGAAGAATTCGCGGCGAAAGTCTCCGACACTAGAGCACCGCTCATGCCAAACAAAGTCCACTCACTCAGAGTAGGCGGCTTGGAGCCGGTACAGATACATGTACCAATGGTTGAGCGGGAGTAAAAAGTATCTTAACCATTCAGTAGAGCCGACTTCAGTCGGCTTTTTTATATCTCATAATTTTATTAAAAAATATCTTGTGTTCCTAATCCTTCTTCGATAAATTTTCCTCTTCAACCTTACATTCGAGGGTGGTGGTTTTGATGTCGAGGCGGATGAGGTTGTAGAGTCCCATATAGACATTCGCTATCCATACGATCGAGAATCCGGAGATGAGAAAGCCACGCCAGTCGGGGAAGATCATTCGGAAATCGGTGAGGATCAGAAATGCGGCTGTGATATAATGACTAAAGCAATATTCACAAGTAAACAGATAGAAGAATTTTCTTACAATAAGAAGTTTTGAATCTTTCGACTTCGTAACGCAATAATCGCGAACTTCACTAAACACTTCTTCGCGCACCACCGTCCAGGCAATACACGCCACAGGAATAGCGAATATAAAAACCAGTAAGAGCTGAGTGCCGAGATTTTCCATAGTGGTATTGTTGATCGTTTTTTAACATCTTTACATTAGTAGTAAATTCCGTAGGTGTAAACGCCTATTTAAAACAGTAGAGCCGACTTCAGTCGGCTCCATAATTGCTCCGACTGAAGTCGGAGCTACTGAATTCTGATGTTACTTCGCTACGACGAACTTCTGCATTGCTGAGAAGCTGCCTGAGGTTACTTGGACGAAGTAGGTGCCGTTTGAAAGGGTATTGGCATCAATTTGCAGAGAATTCTTCCCTATGTTTGCAACAGCGTTCGAGAGGTGACG
>JBBRNY010000003.1:0-60569 GCA_038229915.1 Kapaibacterium sp. (SeqCode)
AAGTATCTATCTCGGCGACTTCACCTCGAACCCAAATCCATTCAAGAATGAAACGACGCTTTCGTTTGTGTTGAATCGGATGGCATATACGACCGTTGAAGTCTTTGATGTAGCCGGGCGCAAAGTCTGGGGCGACGATCACGGCTACTCGCTTGAAGCAGGCGTGCACACCGTTCATCTCGACGGCAAACTCCTCCCAAGCGGCACACTCTATGCCAGAATCTCAACAGGCTTCGGCGAAGTGAAGACTGTGAAGTTGGTGAAAGAATAGGGGGGTAGTCTTTAGTCGTAAGTCTTTAGGGAATGCGTGGGGCGGTTATTAATAACTGCCCCTTTTTTTTTACGAATAATCAACTCGTTGGTATTCGTGTTCTATCGGGTATGACAGACAAGCAACACGAACCGTTGACCCAAAAAGAGATCGAGCGCATAGCGCATCAAGAAGCGTCGGCGTCGATCTTTGGGTCGAACACGGCGGCAGATGACCGCGATGAAAAAGACTATCGCGAGGCGATGCAACAAAATGCGCCGTATCTGACGCTTGGTATTCAGATGGCATTCACGGTCGCGCTCGGCGCGGGCATCGGGTGGTGGCTTACCGATCGGACGGGCAATTCGCTCTGGTTAGGTCTGTGCGCAGGTCTCGGCGCAGTGATGGGTTTAGGATATTTTATTCTGGTGGTGCTCCGAATGGAAAAGAAAAATAAGTGACCTTCAATTTCTCTTAAAATTCATTGGTTGAAATCGCGGTTGAATAGGTTTTTCGATTCGCCGCACGTCCAAAATACTTTCTAACGCTTTCCGCGCTTCGATGTAGCCGCCGCTGAGGAACTCGGTGCCCGCTTCAAGTTGGATAAACAAACAATGTGTGCATCCGCGAAACCCCTGATCGGCAAGGAGTGCCATCGTTGCGGCACGTTTGCATTTCGGGCAATTCTCGGGCAACCGCCGAACCCAGCCGAACTCCTTATCAAAGTATTCGCTGTCGGCAGTAAACTGAAATTTGGTCCGAGTATCAGGTCGTGGCGGTCGCATAGGTGCTTGTCAATTATAGAAGTAATATACTATTGAGACGGAGAATATTTTAGAAATTACAGATTAACTTCCTCGACGACTTTGATCCTCATATTATACCCAATAACACACTGAAACTATTATCAAGCGAGTGGGTTTGTTAGTTGTTGCACATAAAGTCTATTCTATGAAAAATACGGTCATCATTGGGTTCTTGCTTATCACAGCGATTTTTACATCTTGCTCGAAAGATCCCCTTTCCCCTACATCGACACTCCAGAAGTATGTTATCGAGTTCAATCCTGATACCTTACGAGGAAATATCTACCAAGATCTTACGGTTAAAGCCCGTGTGAATGGCTTGGAGACCGAAACACTATTCAGTTGGGATTATGGTGATGGAAGTAAGAGTATAGATACAGGTTCATCTATTACTAAACACACTTATTTCGTTGTCGGTAATTACACACTAAGTGCAAAAGCTTTTCACTATTTTACTGATACATTAATAACAGAGGGTAGCATCCCGGTGATCATTAGTGAACCCACCCCTAAAGTAATTTTCGAACCCCATACTATAGATACCGTTCTACCAATGGATATCTATGGCAAGTTGCTCAAGCCTCTCTTTTCGCGATTGCAATTTGACTATACATCTACACCGCTTCGTTTTGCTTATCATATTGTTGGCTCGGGATATGACACAACTGTTTTGTCGGATCGCGGGGATCTGTACTTTAATTTCCCAAGAGCCGGAAAGTATATTGTGAGTGCAGAAGTAACAAGAGAATCGGGAGCACTCTATGGTCGAGATACCGAAACAGTGAATGTCCGTTTTCCTGCAATAGATATTGATATGATCAGATCGTCGCCGAGAGTAAGCGTGGTGTTTAATGTTGACCCGAATTCATCTATCTATCACTCGGAAAATTTTGCGAACCCTCTTTCACTCGAATTGCCGTTCATTCATTCTGCGCCGTATGATTTCTCATGGTCTGGCGGAGACTTCGCTGCAAATTATAATGTCCATACTGTCGGCACCGGTACCTATGACGATAAGAACGAAGAAATAACAGGCTCGTTATCATCGGATATTCAGACACTTGTTTCGTGCAAAGTCAGTGTGAACGATACGACCTATTCGAGTAGCATCGGAGGCTCTTCGAATGCAAAGTGGGGCTATACATTCAAGAATCTAAAATTGATTTCCGTAACGAGTAAGGAGATCGTGTATGGTATCGTTGGACAAACGATGTCAGATTTTTCATCGGACCTCAATTTCGAATTTACAAAGCATAACTTTCCTTCGGACGACCCTTGTGCTAATCCAATAACGATAGTAATAGGGCATGCTTCATCGAATCTCACGCCTCCACCAGCTCCGAATGGCTTTGTGATCTTTTCGCGGTAGGGGATTAACTTCCGCGACGTTCTCTGAAGATCACACTTGAAAACCAAAACCTGAATGCGATCAGGAGTTTGTGTGGTGTGCTAACGGTGATGCGTTTGGTGAAGACATCATATTCGGCGAGTTCGATCTTGCGGAGCAATCGGAAGTAGATCGCGTCCATAATTTGTGCGGCGAAAAGTGTGAAGCGTTCACCTTTGCCAAGACGCATACGCGCCATCTGATAATATTCACGAGCACGAGCGACCTCAAACTTCATCAGATTAATAAACGGCAAATTGTATTTGCCATCGAGGATGTCTTGCTCGCTGACGCCAAAGCGCTCAAGGTCTTCACGAGGAATGTAGATGCGCCCCATAGCGGCATCTTTCTTGATGTCGCGAAGAATATTTGTTAGCTGTAATGCTGTGCCGAGATCGATCGCATATTCTTTGGTACTCTCAAACTTATATCCAAAAATTTCGATCGTGATGAGCCCGACGATGCTCGCAACGGCGTAGCAATACTCATTGAGTTCTGCAAACGTGTTGTAGCGATTCTTTACCAGATCCATTTCGACACCATCGATCAGTGTCAGGAAATATTGCTTCGGGATCTTGAATCGTAAAATAACTTTGTACAGATTTTTCAGGATCGGATGCTTCGAAGTACCGCCGTAACATTTCTCAACTTCGGTGCGCCACCAATCAAGACGGACTTTCTTTTTCTCAACGGTGATATCTACTTTTTGATCAATACCCGGAATATCTAACGGAAGATCTTCATCGACAAGATCATCAGTATAGCGACAAAACTCATAGACCGATTGTAATGCGATGCGCTCGTCTTTTGGCAAGAGCGAGAACGAATAAAAAAAATTACTTTTACCTTCGGATATAGGAATAGGTGGAAGCGGTTCTTCCAAAAAAATAGACTCGGCGCTATGTGTGGGTCTCGATGGATTCATTTTATGATGCTCGCACCAGCATAGATTGTAACAGCACGAATAATCGTTCTCGTTTCGTCAGAGTTGGTCTATTTTGGTAACAATTGCCGTCAATTTTGATGATCTTTTGGGTGAGCCTCCTGGCAGAATGTACGACAGCCCGAAGCTCGAAACCAAGCCTTCCGCCAACTATTTCGGCAAGTGGGGCTCCGTGATCGATCAATGTTTCTACTCTTTGTAGCTCAAATAGCGATAGAATGCTCAGTTTGTCAATATTCGGGCTTTCTGAAGGCGTCATCTCGAACATTTCCCAATCCTCGCTTGGGAAGTAATATCTCCCGTTTTCGAGGTCTTCTTTAATGTCTTGAATGAAATTCAGCAGTTGAAGTCCAGTGCAGATCTCATTTGATAATCCCAACAAATTTGGGTCTTTGTGCCCAAAGAGTGCGAGTACCAATTCGCCAACAGGGTCTGCCGATCGGGCAGTGTACCACCTGAGATCATCAAATGTTTGGAAATGCACATCACCTTTGGCATCAAATTCAAATGCCTCGAGTAACTTAAAGAGTGGGGCAGTTGGCAACTGTCTCTCATCTATAGTATTACGCAACGCAATGAAGACTGGATGTTGGGGCTCTGCGCCATCGAGCATAGACTGGAGCTTGCTACGCCAATCGGCAAGCAATGCAAGCCGCTCGGCGCTTGATCTTGCGGGCAGATCAGCAAAATCATCGGCGGTCCGCATAAACGCATAGAGTGCAAAGAAATGATGCCGCAGTGCTTTCGGAACGAGCACCGAGCCGACCGGAAAATTCTCGTAATGCGTCGCCATTCGCCGACATTCGGCATAAGCATTTTCGAGTGAATTGGGGGTATTTGGCATTGCGAAAGATGCTAACAATCATTTATTTTATAAATGCCCGTCAATCGAGTGAGAAAGCTATAATGGCTTTCAAAGGCATTTCCTCGGAGCAAACCAAAAATCTCCGTATTTTTGTATTCTAAGTACCAGAGCAGGCACATTTTTTTACATTATAATTACAAAAGCGATGAATACTTCTATTACACGAAAACTTTCTTATTTACTTTCTTTATTCCTTATCGTTGGTCTTATGAGCTGCGGTAAAAAGAAAGATGCTGACGACGAAGCAGGCGATGCCAAAGATGGTGCAGCTACTACTGCCGTTGCCACAGTTGATATGGCTAACGGTGCAACGATCAGCGGCATGATCAAAATTGATGGTGCTGCTCCGGCAAGCAAGCCGATCTCTATGGATGCCGATCCTGTTTGTAAAGCGGCTCACTCAGCCCCAGTGATGACAGATCATTGGATCGTTGGTTCAGCAGGCGAAGTTGCTAATACTTTTGTCTATATCAAAGATGGTCTCGGTGGTGCTACCTACGCTGCTCCGACCGCAACAATGACTATCAACCAGCAGGGTTGCCAGTATGACCCACACGTATTTGGCGTGATGGTCGGTCAGAAGATCGAGATCAAAAATTCTGATCAAACGATGCATAACATCCATGCCCATGGCGAAAAGAACGAACAGTTCAACGAAGGCCAGCCAGCTGGAACACCAGTCAAAGAGAAAGTTCTTGACAAAGAAGAAGTAATGATCCCGATCAAGTGCGACGTTCATGGTTGGATGAATTGCTATGCTGGTGTATTAAAACATCCGTTCTTTGCTGTTAGTGGTAAAGATGGTAAGTTCGAGATCAAAGGCGTACCACCAGGAACATATACTGTTACCGCTTGGCACGAGACACTCGACGGCAAAGGAATGTCAGTTGACCAGAAGATCACCGTTGCTGCAAAAGACAGCAAAACAGTTGACTTCTCGTTGAAGGGACAATAAGATTATATTTCGTTCGTAAGCCCGCATTTGTGATGCGGGCTTTGTCGTTTTCTTCTGTTGGCTTTTATTTGATCCTATCACCGATGAACTTGAGTATGAAGCGTGGAATGCAGTGGCTTTGCACAGCAACACTAGCAGTACTTCCGAGTGCTGTTGCGGCGCAAGCTGTACCGGCAAAATATCCTAATCACCACTGGTATTCTTGGTGGATGAACATCCTGCCTGATACTGCAAGTACCTATGCCCCGAAGATCGACGCAATGTTCGATCTGATCCTGTGGCTTACCTTGATCGTCTTTCTATTAGTTGAGGGAGTGTTAATCTATTTCCTCTGGAAATACCGCTCGAAACCCGGCAGGAAAGCCCTCTATTATCATGGCAATAACCGCCTTGAAATAATATGGACGGCTATACCGGCGATGATATTAGTGTTCCTTGCTATTTTTAGCAACAGTTTATGGTCAGAGATCAGAAGCCCTGACCGTTTTCCAAAAGATGCACCGGTTATTCGTATCTCACCACGCCAGTTCCAATGGGATATTACCTATCCTGGTCCGGATGGGAAGTTTGATACACCCGATGACATCAATACGATCAATCAGTTATATCTTGCTGTCAATGAACCTGTCCAGATAAAACTTAATGCGCAAGATGTGATCCATAGCTTTTTCGTACCGGAGTTTCGTATCAAACAAGATGCCGTACCCGGAATGCAGACAGCTGTTTGGATCAACCCGACCAAAGCCGGAGACTATGAGATAGGATGTGCTGAGCTTTGTGGGCTTGGGCATTATCGTATGAAAGGCTATGTGCATGTGATCGCCCGCGACTCTCTTGATCGCTGGAAAATAGCACAAGCACCCGTGCCAGAGGCAGCTCCCGTAGCGGCTCCGACAACCGATTCGTCGAAGACATCGAAATAACTCATCACTATAGATTGTCATAAGGACCAAATAATGTCAACGATTGTATTACCAAAAGAGATAAAAGGCGCACACGATGCGCACGGACATCACGAACTGAGCTTCTGGAGAAAATATCTATTTTCGCTCGATCACAAAGTGATCGCGATCCAATTCTTATTTTTGAGCTCGTTCTTTTTATTGGTTGGTGGTTTGCTGGCGTTGGTCGTTCGCTTGCAGCTCGGTTGGCCAGATCATACCGGTTGGTTCTACAAATCAATGGCGAGTGTCTTTGGTTTGATCTTCAGCCAAAAACAGATCACCGGCGGTATCATCTTACCCGAGTTTTACAACTCGGCATTTACGATGCACGCCACGTTTATGATCTTCTTTGCGGTGATGCCATTCTTAATGGGCACATTCGCAAATTTCCTGATACCATTGCAGATCGGTGCAGGAGATATGGCTTTTCCGAGACTCAATATGGCATCGTTCTGGTTGGCATTTATTGCCGGATTGGTGATGCTCAGCGCCTTCTTCGTTCCGGGTGGTGCAGCAGGTGGCGGTTGGACGAGCTACCCGACACTCTCAGCTATACCCGAGCTATCGGGTGTGACATGGGGGCAAAATCTTTGGCTCTTTAGTTTGTTACTTTCGGGTATCTCATCATTACTTGGGGCGATCAACTATATCACGACTGTCGTGAATATGCGTGCTCCGGGTATGTCCTGGATGCGTTTGCCACTGCCGATCTGGTCGATCTTTATCACGGCTATTCTATTATTACTTGCCGTACCAGTTCTTGGTGCCGCGCTGATCTTATTAATGTTCGATCGCACTCTTGGCACGAGCTTCTTTATCCCTCACGGCATACTTGTGGCGGGCTCGCCACTGACAGGCCATACCGGCGGCGGACAAGTATTATTATGGCAGCATCTCTTCTGGTTCTTTGGGCATCCGGAAGTGTATATTATGATCTTGCCGGCAATGGGCTTGACCTCAGAAATTCTTTCGGTGTTCTCGCGCAAACCCATCTTCGGATACAAGGCGATGGTATTATCAATGGCCGGCATCGCATTTCTCGGCTTTATCGTATGGGGTCATCACATGTTCCAGTCGGGTATGAATCCGTTGCTCGGCACAACGTTTATGATCTCGACGATGCTCATCGCTGTTCCATCGGCTATCAAGACATTCAATTGGCTTGGTACATTGTGGGGTGGTAATCTCCAATTTACCACATCCTTTTTCTTTGCCGTTGGGTTCGTAGCGATGTTTGTTATTGGCGGACTATCGGGTATCTTTATGGCTTCTACACCAGTGGATATTTTTATCCATGATACCTACTTTATCGTCGGGCACATTCACTATGTACTCTTTGGCGGATCATTATTCGCGATCTTTGCTGCGATCTATTTTTGGTTTCCAAAAATGTTTGGTCGAATGATGAGCGAACGTTGGGGCAAAGTGCATTTCTGGCTTGCATTCTTGTCGTTCAATGGCGTATTCTTTCCGATGCATATTTTAGGTATCAACGGTATGATGCGACGCATCTATGATTACACCGGCTATGCACATTTAGCGCATCTTCAACCGATGAATGCATTTATGTCGGTGTGCGCATTTATTCTCGGATTGTCAGTTCTAATATTCCTTTTTAATTTGATCTGGAGTATCTTCAAGGGTAAAATTGCCCCGGTCAATCCATGGCATGCGAACACACTTGAATGGACAATTGCTAATCCGATCCCTCACGGTAACTTTGCCGAGATGCCACGCGTCTTCCGCGGACCGTATGAGTATAGCGCACCCAACACACCGGGTGATGCTGATTTCTACCCGCAGAACGTACCGCCGCCGGGCTTCAGTAGTGCTGACCCAACAGCTCACTAACACGAGTAGAGAAAAAAGGCGACCGGTTGGTCGCCTTTTTTATTCATTCAATTGTAACAATGAAAACAACAGCACCATACTTTACTCGCAAAGGTATTATTTTCAAACCGGCATCAAAGATCGGGTGGCTCGTCTTGATCGCTTGCGGACTTTATGGTATCTATGCACTCTTCGAGATAGATAAAGCCTCACACTCAGGCAGCGACACCTTTATGAGTTGGTTCTTGACAATGGTAATGCTCGCCGTAGGCTATACGATCTTTGCTTATCTGATGAACGAGAAGGATAAAGACCACACCAAAGGATCAAAGAAATAAATGTTAGTGTGTGCTGGAGCTTGCAAGACTTGAATGCTCTTTGCGTTTTATTTCATAACGGAGCATTCCGCAAAGTGAAAGTTGATACAGAGCAGCTCCGAATAAAGCAGCAAGAATTGTTGTCGGAGTCTGAAAATCAGTTGACCATAGTGCAGCAAAAAAGTAGATGCAGAAGAATATTGCCGATCTGATTTTCTCTGTTTGTAAAGAGCTTGTCTCAGCAAACGACAGCATGATCAGTTTGGGCAATGCACTCAGGAGAGCGCCTACTGCAAAGGAGATCGAGTGCAACGGAAACCCAGGAAAAACGAATAGCGCTACCGTAAAGCCAAGAGCCTTTAGATCTGTTAAGTAATTTTGGACTTCAAATTTTTTCATAGCAGGTTTTCCTTTCATTTACAAAACGAAAATAGATTTTTATAAATTCCTCTTACTCCCCGATGATCTTTGCGAGTTCTTTGTGTGAGATCGTCATTGCTACTTCGTGATCTATCACACCGAGTTCGAGAAGTCGGTTGATGGCTATTTGTTTTGTCTGGAGTTCTATCTCGGTGATCGAGTCGGTCTTAAAAAGATGTTTTATCCAGCGTGTGCCTTTTTGAATATGCGTACGCTCATCAGCATTGACATAATCAAACAAGAGTCCGGTAATATCTTTTTTCTTGTAGCCCTCGCGTGATTGTTTTGCCACTTCCTGCACAATGTTTGCTTCGCCAAAAAGACAGATCTCGGCAAACGAAAACTCGGGTGGCATTTTGGTGCGGACTTTGATACCCATTAATCTATTAGCAAGATCATACGGATCAAAACCCTTCATCTCAAGGGCTTTGAAGCCAAGTTCGGTGTGGCGTGTTTCGTCGTAGATGATGCGTGCAAGGTCGTAGTCAAACTCGAACGGCACATCGCGTATCTCATAGAGAATATTACAAAATGTTTCTATCGCATCAAGCTCGTCGCGCTGCGAGCGGATGAGGTCGAGTTGTGTTTCTTCATAATCTGTTTCATACTCGATACTCCCTTCATCGGCTTTCTTGTAATCATACGTATGCTCGAAGGTCTTGAAGCGCGGATCGCGAGTCGCAACAAACGAGCGTTTGAATACTCCTTTGCCGCCACTGCGTAGTTCGTTTGGGGTGACAGTTTTTTCCTGCGCTCCAGTTATTCCGCCGATCGAACTCAGCACTTGCTCGATATGCAATTGCGAAAAGACGATGTTTGAGCCGTCATAACCGCCATCAATGTATGCCTGAAGCGCTTCTTTGCCCCAGAGATACATTTCAGTATAATCAGCAATAATATATTTGAGCAACCGAACCGTTGGCGCATCGGCAACCTGATCAGTGCTCATTAGGTGTTCGTGATACGCATTGATGAGTTGCGGCACCAGAACTCCATAGACACCTGCAAGAAAATGTGCCGGTGATTCGGCATAGATCAATTCCGAAAAGAATTGCTCGATCTCTTCATTGCGATATTGATCGACGATCTCGGGACTAATGCGAAGCTCGCCCAAGCGTTTTTGAAACGCCATCGCGGCTTCGGAATGATAATAGATATGTCTGCCATACTCCACCTTCACTTCAAACTCGGGCGTACCCATCGACCAACCGGCATGAGCGCGGAGGAGTAATCTTTCAAAATAAAAATATCGTTGCAACAGTTTGGCATTGAGCTCAACGCTATAAGCTCCGCCCAAGACACGCGGGTCTTGGGGGAATCGGTATTGATCGAGACCCATACCACTACCGAGCAGATCTTTCGAGCCGGACCACATCGTATCGTTTTGTTCGTCGTTCACGTTGCTATTCACTTCGCTGCCTATTCTATTATTGTTCATATCAATATCCTACATACACAGAAACTTTCTCCGTCGCCGGAGAATTCCACCATACGGAATATTCATCTATTATTACACAGTATCACGGCTTGAAGGTTTTCGGGTTACATATTATCGACTGGGGCATCATCATCATCTACGTTGCGGCACTCGTGGCGATAGGGCGCTATGCAAGGCGGAAGATCAAGAACACCTCCGATTTTTTTCAGGGTGGCAGGAGCTTCGGCAAAGTATTAACAGGTTTTTTGAATTTCGGGAATATGGTCAGTGCCGATCAAGCCGCCGGAGTGACCCGCGAGATCTACCGACAAGGTTTATCGGGCGTCTGGTTTCAAAATCTGGTGTTGTTCATTACTCCGTTCTATTGGTTTAGCTCGGTCTTACAGCGCCGTGCTCGGTATGTCGGGCCTGGTGATATTTACGAGCATCGGTTCGAGTCAAAGTTTCTTTCCGGTCTGTTCGCATTGTATTTGTTGCTCTCGGCGATCTATGGTTCATCGATCGGGTATCTCATCACCGGAAAAACAATGCAGGCGGTGATGATAAAACCCGCCATAGAATGTACAACCGAAGAGCTTCACAAAGTAGCGATGTATGGCGAGATGAAGCAGCTCGAAGCACGAGAGAGTGGCGGAAAACTTGATAATATTGCAATCCAACGCCTCGGATATTTGCACGAACTCTCGAAACGTGGTGATATTGTATCGAGCATTTCGTACCTCGACCTGACGACGTTCTATCTCATCTATGGTTGTATCACTGCGGCGTATATCATTATGGGTGGGTTGTTTGCCGCCGCGTTTACCGATGTGTTGCAAGGGTTTATGATCTTCTTTTTATCAACGGCACTCATTCCTGTTGGCTTGCACGCGCTCGGTGGTTTCGAGGGCTTGCACCAGCGAGTACCCGACGCGATGTTCGATCTGTTTGGGTCGAGTGTGGCCAGTAACTACACTTGGTATTTTGTGCTCACGATGGTGATCGTAAATTTGGTGGGCTTGGCGCCGAGAAATTTCACGGTTGGTGGTTCGGCGAAGGATGATTCGGCGGCTCGGATCGGGATGGTTGGCGGTGCATTCGCAAAACGATTGCTTATTATTGGGTGGGCGTTGACAGGGATGATCGCCATCGCACTCTATGGAGGTACGCTTTCGGATGCGACCTTTATTTGGGGCACGATGACAAACGATCTCCTCGGTACAGGTTTTGTCGGGTTGATGATCGCGAGCGTACTCGCGGCAAATATGGCGTCGAAAGCAGGATCGAGCTTGGAGTGGTCGGCGGCATTCACCAAAAATATTTTGCTTCCAATAAGACCAAACACCACGGAGCGAACACAATTACTGGTTGGGCGAATAGTTATTTTTTGTGTGCTTATTGGTGGTATTGGTTTTGCATATATTGCCGATGATATTTTTGTTGTGTTCAAATACGTATTATCTATCGGCACCGTCATAGGTCCTTCGCTGTGGCTTGTGTATTTTTGGCGAAGACTGACGACAAAAGCAGTGATCGTGCAGATGTGTTTGTCGCTGCTGGTGACGGTCGTGTTGCCGAATGTTGTGCCGATCTTTCCCTCAGTTCGCACCAGTACTGCAATGCTTGCCGAAACACGTGCGAAAAGCGAGATCATAACGGTTCGCGCAAAACAAAAAGATGTTGCCGATGGCAATGCTACGAAAACGGGGCAAGAAATTCAAAAACATATTACTGCACCTGCGATGCCGATTTACTTCGAGAAGATCGAGCGCATCGTGCCGAGCGATAGCTCTTCGGCGAGAATTGGTGTAGGGACGTTCAAAGCAGAACTCTGGTTGCTCACGCTTATTGGCTTCGACTTTGTAAATTACTCCAAAGCAGGACTTGATACTGCGGCTTTTGCTTTTGATGTCATTTTTCCATTTATTGTTTTATTTATTGTGAGTTTGCTCACGCGTCGAAACAGCGAACAAGTGCTTCGCGAGTTTTATGCGCGTGTCCATACGCCCGCAATTGCCGATGCAACTGCCGATGCCATCGAAGTTCGTAAACGAATCGACGACCCCGAACTTGTTGAACAGAGTAAATTATTCCCGCATACGAATTGGGAATTTTGGAAGCCGACCCGAACCGATATTACAGGGTTTATACTTTGTTGGGTGGGCGTTGCGGTGATCATTCTATTATATGTTTGGATAATGAACATCGGTTCTTAACGTAATTTTTGCATCAGTGAATACACAATCGTTACATCCTGATAGCACGACCACGCTCGCCGATACCGAATATTTTTTTCTTGGTAATGGCATTGTTACGGCGGCTATTCAATGGAGCCGTAATCCGGAGGCGACGCCGCTCGGTGTGTTACTTTGGCGGCCGGATCAGTTTACGCGAAAATGGGGGACGAATCTGTTTCATCCTGAATATGGTCTCGAGCGCACGATGCTTACCATTATTATAGACGGTGTGCGCTACAGCCCGAAACACAATGAAGTATCGGTTGAGTGGAGCGAGTATGAAGGTGTACCGGTAGTAATGGCTTCATGGAAAGCAGGGGAGTTTACAGTTCAGGAAAGTTTTAATGTTGCTCCTGGTTCGTACTTGCTCACACGATGGGTCTGTGTTCGTGGCGCTGGTGAACGTAATGTGCAGATCGAAGCCGCACTCTATGCGAATCCTACTCTGTTTTCGACGTTCGGCTCGAAAGAATCGGAGTTGTATGCAGTTGGCTATGAAACAATATATCTCTGTACGAAACAAGCCGGTGCAGTATCGGAGCGGTTTCTTGTGGTCACGCCTGAGCCGTTTGAAAATATCCATTGCGAAGCGCATTTTATTTATGTGACTGGTATCGCAACGGAACGAGTTGAACTCAACACACAATTTGACCGTGAACGCGAGTATTGGAAAAAAACTACAGCGATAAAAGCGACTGGCGACATTCATCAAGAAATTTCGCAATTATTCTTTGCGACGAAGAACGGTCTACGTTCGGCGGTCGCAACCAACGGCAGATTCGATGCAAGCATTTGGCAATATGGAATGGAGTGGGGTCGGGATGCGGCACGAGTTGCCGAAGGATTGATCTATACGGGTCAGTTTGAAATAGCAAGATCAGTTTTAAAAAACATTCTTACGGTTCTCTCAAATGATGAGGGGATGATCGCCGAAGCAAGTCGCTTTCGTGGCGGTGCAAACTCCGAACTCGATTCAAATGGACTTGTGCTCAATGCTTTAAAAACGTATGCCGATTGGACGGGTGATGTTGATTTTATTAAAGAATATTGGCAACGCATTTGCGCAATCGCTGATTATTTGTTGCGTCCTGAGTTTCTCGATGAGAACTCTCTGTTAAAGGCATCGCGTGATATTTGGGAGCGCTCACAAGTGGCAGGGATAGAGCCAGGGTATGATGTGGCACATCAAACGTTCGCTATCACGGGACTGAAAGCGGCAGCCTCGCTTTCAGAATATATCGGCGAGACAGAAAAAAACCTCGATTGGAGCAACGCCTCTCACAAGATAAAAAAATCATTTCTTTCGCATCCGACGCATTCATTTATTTCAAAGCAGGCGATCATCAAACGACGGTTGCTCGATGGGAGTGTACAAGAAAATTTACAGCTTGAAAGAAAAAAAGAAAACGATGACTTCTTCTCACGATTCGTGCCGAAGGATATGCCACTCGCAAAAAAGGGCAAGCACAAACTCACGCCAGATGTTTCGCAACTGTTTCCCATTCTGTTTGGAGTTGTTGACCCAACGTCAGCCGACGCAAAAAATACTATTGCTGAAGTTGCACAGTTGTGGTCACAAGAATGGGACGGAGGAGGGCTGGGGCGATATGATATTAGCGGAGAGCCGGACTCGCCAGGACCATGGTCGCTGGCCACAATATTATTTGCGCAGTCGGCTATAAAATGTGGTGAGGGTCAGTGGGTAAAAAAATCAATGGAGTGGCTCGTGGCTCGTGCCGGATCGGGTGGTTCGTGGTTGGAGTTCTATGGCGAGCGTCCCACACCACCATTACCACCGGTCGGTATTCTTGTATGGAGTTGGGCTGAATTTGCAACGCTTGTTGTTCGCGATCTGCTTCGTGCAAGAGTGGAAAATAATACTCTGGTATTAGATCCTCTGCTTGAAGGATTAACGATCAATATAAGATTTCGCGACACGATGATCGCTCACACATCATGATGACGCGATATTTTTTACTGCTCATCTTTGCTATTTCTTTTTGTGCTTCATTGTCGGCACAGACGCATACACGCCTCTACGCCTCTGCACTTGCAAGTGATGACCCTGCCGCATTTATGGGTGGTAGTTCTATTGGCGGAGGCTTATGGACCAGCGACGACGACGGAAAGAATTGGACTCATCTCGGATGGCAACATACAAAAGGATATTCGGTCGCGACAGATGATTCATCGAACGGAAATATTATTTTTTCAGCGTGTGGTAACGGTGTGATCGGCTCAAGAGATGGCGGGGTCAATTGGAGGATGCTTACCGATTGGCGCGTTGCAGAAGTGTTAGACATTTACGTTGGTACGCAGAAAAAAATTACTATCGCTACGGCATCTGGTTTTTATTCAAGTCTTGATAGCGGCGAGCACTGGTCGACGATGAATGATGGAATGCCAGAGCCGCGATATTGCGCTCGTCTTTTTTTCTACAACAAACAACAGACGCTACTTGCGGCAACGTCCAATGGGTTGTACTCATATAGCGGTAAGGAAAAAAGTTGGAAACAAGACAAACGATATACGCAAAGCATTAAGGACATTGATACACTCTCCGACGGGAGTTTGCTGGTGCTCACAGAAAATGGGGCGCTCTACCGTGATGGTAAAATGATCGTCCGACCATTAGCGAAGCGCGGACAGCTTTGGTGTTTAGCACATTCAGATACAACTATAATTATTGGCGGCGAACGCGGCGTGTTTTTTTATGGTGAGGATCACGTCTTAAAGTTACAATCGCAGTCGCCCAAGAATGCGCACTCGATACTCTGCACTGACGGAGAAATATTTATCGCATCACTTTCCGGTGGGGTCTATCGAGTTGACATTGGGGAAGAAGATCTGGAATTCACTCCGTTGGGTTTGGAAAAACTGCAAGTGTGGTCTTTGCGATCGGCGGTGATTAAGTAATGCAATTACGCAAATATATTGTAGTCATCATCTTGCTCGCTTGCGTGCAAGGTGTATCGTACGGTCAATCGCAAAAACTCAAACGTGAGACACTTGAAGCCATCGCCCACAAAGATTACAACCCTACTTTCTCCGCTATCGCCGCACAACTTAGGATCGGCACTGACGATACAAAAACGTATAAACAACTTGATGCAATGCTCGATCGCGAGTATGGTGATATGTTTTGGATGTACGAATGTGCGGGTTTCTATTTTTCTTGCAAGGATATTTTACCCGATTCATACAAAGAAAAAATTCGTGAGTGTTGGAAAAAATTTACACCTTATCGTGGCGATACCGAAAATCATTTTCTGATGTATTATGGCTCGCTATTTTTAATGAGCGAAGAGTGGGACTCGCTTGACGGGAGCGAGTGGTTTATGGGGCGGAGTTCACAAGAGATCAGGTTCGAGTCGAAAGAATGGCTTGAACATTGGATCGATGAAACCGTGAAGAGCGGACAAACGGAGTTCGATTCGCCGCGCTATCTCTATTATTATATCACGCCACTGATCTTGCTTGCTGAATATAGCCGTGATACGCTCATCAAAAAGAAATCTTCGATGATGCTCGAGTGGATGTTGGCAAGCTACGGGTCGAAATATATGAATGGAAGCTATGCGGGGGCGCATTCGCGCGAGTCGAACGAGTCGGCAATCGCACCGACGAGCGGCGAAGCTACATCGTACGGCGAATATTTTTTTGAAGACTCGGTTCGGCATCTGTTGCCTGATGTTGCATTCGCGGCAATGACATCGTTTGAGATTCCAGAGGTTATTCGTCAGATAGCACGAGCGAGAAAAGCAGCGCATGAGTGCACAGAGATCGTTCGTTCTCGTCGTCGCATTCGTTTTGAAAAACCGCCCGTCAAAAAAATAAAAAAATATACGTATCTCACTAATGCCTATGCGCTGGGCTCTATCGAGGGGGGAATTGTTCAGCCTATTCAACAACGAACGTGGTCTTTGGTGCTCAATTCGTCGCAAAAGAATAATGCGATCATCGGGCTTCATCCGTATTTCTCGGCGCAAGAACTGGGTACGTTTTTTCCGGAAGAACCTGCATTTATGTTGCAGAAGATCGAAGGGGTAAAGCAAGGCTATGTGAGCGAAGACAAATGGGTTGGCGCATCGCCGTATGAAACGATCTGGCAGCGGCGCAATGAAGTGCGTTGCTCATATAACATCCCACAAGACGCCGTGAATCGCCATGTCGATCTCTTCTTTCCCGATTGGGGAAATATTATCGATTGTGATTCGACAATCTGGCGACAGATCACGATCAACTACGATAGCGTTCATATCACACTCAATACCGAAACTGATTTTTCGCTCACGCATACACCGGGCGGATATCGAGTGCGGTTGCGATTACAAGATAACAAAACAAGTTATTGGCTTTCGGTGATCAGTAAAAATGATTCGCGCGTGGTCAACTCCGATGCAAATATGTTCTTGGGCAAAGATGTCTATCAAGATCAGGAGTTCGATAAGTGGCTTATTCATTCGCCATTTGTCGAATCGAAATATGGCAGTGGAATAATAAAAATACAGTATGGCGCGTCTGAGCGCATCTTAAATTTTGTGAAAGCAACTACCGTAGAAAAGCTTACCGAGAGCGGTCGCTGATCCAGGCATTTACTTTCTCGAGCATTGGCATCGACATTTTATGTCTGCCGTTGTACTCATAATACTCTGAAGTAAATCCCGAGCGCACATAAAAATCATTTGCGAAGATCGACTCCGATGTTGGCAAAATATGATCTCGTGTGCCGTGGGTGATGAGGTACTCGCTTTTGTGTGCGGGCAAGGTCCATTGTAAGATCGGTCTCGGAAAAAAACCGCTCATCGCGATCACGCCTTTTGGCTTGAGCACCCCGCGCATCGAAAGGATTTGGCACATCGCCGCGCCTTGACTGAAGCCGCCGAGAAAAAGATCGTTTTGCGAAATATTTCGCTCCTCTAATAATTGTAATATCTCAGTAGTCAGAATTTGTTCTGATTCGGCAAAATGCGCTTCGGAAAACGATTCGAGAGGATGATCATAGTCATACGGCGCGAACCACTCGAACTCGCCTCTGGGGCTATCGTAGGTTGCTCTGATCGAGAGGATATGCAACGCAGGATCGAGCAAACCTTCGACCGAAAAGATCGTCTCGGCTTTGGCGGCGCGGCCGTGCAATAATATCAGCACCGAGGGCGCTGAATCGGTCTCGATTCGCGGCTTTCGCTCCAGATAGGGCAATATGGGCTTGGTCATAGGCATAATAGCGGAACCTGAACGAAGTCGAAACTCGTTAGGAGCGCACTCAACAATATGCGACGCATATTTGTTAAGACAAACGGTTGGCGGGGTAGCTCAGTCGGTTAGAGCGTCGGAATCATAATCCGTAGGTCGTGGGTTCAAATCCCTCCCCCGCTACTTTTTATAAAAGCGAAAACAAATGTGTTTTCGCTTTTTTTATTCCCTACCCTTTTTTGTCACAATTAAACCTTTTGGAACGTCTATCCTCTATAGGGCTTAATGCGTCTTGTTCGTACACCTGCGTTAAGATATTGTAAAATCGTAATTTAAAGTGATGGGTGTCTGAAACAAAAGTGCTTCTGGTGAGTTATTAGTGCATAGAGATGATACAAAGACTGATCATATTGATTGTTTTACTGAGTGCGGCTTCGGTTTCGGCGCAAACGATTGCAAAGAATGAAGTTGGCGCTCATGAGGCGCATCCAAATATCCCGGTCAGTGTCGTTTCAGGGGCGCTGATAAATCCCGGATACAGCGTTATTTATCTCCAAAACAACAAGAGCTCCTCGTTCGAAATCACTTCGCCGAGATCGGACAAGGGTGAGGTTAAGCTCCAAAATGTCAATGGCGAGGATATTTGTCTCATCCATAAAGGCGTAATAAAAGAGGGCAAAAACACCTTCTCGCTGGGTAAGCGCAAGGTTGCGCGAGGAATATATTACGTGGTTTCCAAACTCTCCAGTGGCGAGCAATTCGCTGATAGGGTCGTCGTAAGCAAATAATTTTTTTGCATCGTTACCAACTTGTCATTCTGAAGGAGCTTGACAAAAACCTCAAACTGTGATTACTCTCCGCGACTGAAGAATCTCAGGCTTAGTAGAAGACATCGAGATTATTCCGTAGGAGATCCTTCGCTCATCGCTCAGGATGACAGTATTGAAGTTTTTTCACTTCCAGTTTCAACCTTCCAACTCTTAGCCATATCGCAACCATAATTCAAGAGTGATGTTATACCCATATCATCTCTTTTGAAATCTATGAAATATTTTGCCTGTGTTTATATTTTGTTCGGTGCTTTGCTTTTCGGTGCTGAGCCGCTTCGCGCTCAGGTTTCTTCTGATGTTGTTGTGATGCTACAAGCGAGCGTGACGCAGACTCCGCCCCGGATCACTCTTCGTTGGCAGACCGATGCTTCTGCGACTTCCGTCGTCTTGGTGCGCCGCCTTGTTGGTGCCGCAAGTTGGGGCGCAAATAAGACACTCCTGAAAACCGATACGGTGTACGTTGATACCACCGTTGTCGTTGGTACCGAGTATGAATATCGTATCACCAGAGTTGTAAAACATCCCACTGCGATCAATGCTATCGGCTATATCCGTTCCGGGATTGATGTCACAGTAGGGGATAATGCCGGTGGATGTATCTTAGTCGTTGATACAACTTATGCTGCATTTTTTAAGAATGAGTTGATACGTCTTGAACAAGATCTTCTTGCTGAAGGTAATGTGGTGACTCGTGTGAATGTCAATGCGAACGATAGCGTACCGGCGATCAAATACCGTTTGAGCGCAATTTATAACGCCGACCCTGATAATATCAAAACATTGTTTGTCTTTGGGCACGTCCCGATTCCATATTCTGGGTTTATCAATCCCGACGGGCATCCCGATCATCTTGGCGCTTGGCCGACCGATAATTATTATGGCGAGTTTGATGGTGATTGGACTGACGCCTACATTGATACTTCAAAAGCAAGAAGACCGATCAATCATAATGTGAATGGTGACGGAAAATTCGATCAATCACAATTGCCTGATGATGTAAATCTGCAGATCGGGCGCGTTGATCTCAGCAATATGCCGAACTTCGTACTGAGCGAAAAAGAATTGCTGAAGCAATATCTCGATAAAGATCACGCCTATCGTACTGGTGAAATGGTAATACCAGAGCGAGCGTTGATCGATGATAATTTTGGATATTTTGGTGGCGAAGCCTTTGCATCAAGTGGATGGAGAAATTTCGCACCGTTAGTCGGTAGTGATAGCATTCATGAACTTGACTGGTTCACAACACTCCCATCAACCCCGTATCTCTGGGCGTATGGTTGTGGTGGCGGATATGATAACAGTTGCAGTGGTGTAGGGACAACAGCAGATTTTGCGGCAAACGATTCTCGCGCAGTTTTTACATTGCTCTTCGGAAGTTATTTCGGCGATTGGAATTTGCAGAATAATTTCTTGCGCGCTCCTCTTTGTACATCATATGGTTTGACGTGCGCTTGGAGCGGACGCCCCTACTGGGACGTCTTTCCGATGGGAATGGGACACTCGACGGGCGAAGTCGCGATGCTCACGACGAATAATTCAGGAACATACGTTGCGAACTATGCAAACTATTGGGTTCATGTTGAGTTGATGGGCGACCCGACACTTCGTTTGCGTCCATTCGCTGCGCCGAAATCAGTGTCGGCCAGCATTCCCGCAGAAAAAAACAGTGTTATGATTGACTGGCAGGGTACTTCCGGTGTGGATAATTATAATGTCTATCGAGCATCAGTCAAAGAAAATCATTTTGTGCTCTTGAATTCCACTCCGATCGTTGGTACTAACTATGTTGATTGGCATCCGATCGCTGACTCAGCAATTTATCTTGTGCGCGGAGTACGCAGCGAAATCACCAAGTCCGGGAATTATCTTAATCTTTCACACGGTGCATTTGTCACGGTGCAAAGTGGTTTGAAAGATGCCGTACATCAAAGCGGCTCCGCCTCTTCGAATAAACTGTCGGTTATCTATCCTGTGACCGGGACTATCGCGACGGTGATGCTTGATCTGCAAGATGCTGGGCGCATTACTCTTGAGATAGTTGATCTGCAAGGGCGCACAGTCGAAGCTCTCGCAAATGATTACTATAGTAACGGCGCACACCAGTTCGATTGGAATTTTGCGCAGTATGCTAACGGGCTGTACTTTGTTCGGATGACGGGCGCTATAGAGCCACTCTCATCAAAGATCTTAGTTCGGAAATTTTAAGAGAATCATTTGATAAGAATAAAATGCCTCGGTACAAATTTGTATCGAGGCATTTTTGAATATATTATTGGAAAATCTTGTTTATTGCATTCCTATGAAAATATTTTTTATCGGTATTTGTGGTACGGCGATGGGCAATGGCGCGCTACTTTTGCGCGAGTTGGGTTATGATGTCGCCGGTTCGGACGAGAGTATCTATCCGCCAATGTCGGACTTGCTTGCTGCCAGCGGCATCACGATCTATAACGGTTACGATGCCAAGCATATCGAAACAGCACAGGCTGATCTGGTCGTGATCGGGAATGCAATGAGCCGTGGCAACGTCGAAGTAGAATATACGCTTGCCAAACGCATCGAATATATCTCTCTTGCCGAATTGCTGAAGCGGTTTGTGATCAAAGGTAAAGAATCTATCGTGGTTACTGGTACACACGGCAAGACGACGACCTCATCGCTGGCGGCATATACATTCGAAGTCGGTGGCAAAGAGCCGACGTTCTTGATCGGTGGCGTGCCGGAAAATTTCTCTCGCGGTTATCAAGCAAGACCTAACAGTAATATTGTTATTTTAGAAGGTGATGAGTATGACACCGCTTTTTTTGATAAACGCTCGAAGTTTTTACATTATCTCCCGACGACACTCATTATCAATAATATCGAATTTGATCATGCCGATATTTTTTCATCGCTCGATGAGATCAAACTTTCATTTAAGCGATGTACCTTGCAAGTGCCAAGCAATGGAGTAATTATCGCTAATGGCGATGACGTAAATGTGCGCGAAGTGATTGCAGGTTCTATCGCACCGGTCATTACGGTTGGTCTTTCGAATAAGTGTGCGGTTCGCGCCGAGAATATTCGATATGGTGAATCTTCGACAACCTTTGATCTGCTCTATGACGGGAAAGATCTTGGCACGATAGAGCTTGCGCTGCTTGGCGAATTCAATGTTAGGAATGCACTGGCGGTGATCGTTGCGGCAATGCAACATCAGATTCCGC
The DNA here is from genome assembly GCA_038229915.1 of Kapaibacterium sp. (SeqCode). Lineage (GTDB taxonomy): Bacteria > Bacteroidota > Ignavibacteria > Palsa-1295 > Palsa-1295 > JAFDZW01. The sequence goes on from JBBRNY010000003.1 coordinate 21,607, forward strand.
TTGCGAAGATACAGCTTGCACTTGTATCGTTCAAAAATGTGAAGCGCCGTCTTGAATATAAAGGTGAGTTTGGTGGCGTAAAAGTCTATGACGACTTCGCGCATCATCCAACGGCGATCGCGGGTACACTTCGCGCCCTGCGCGCGAAGCACCCGAGCGAACGGCTGATCGCGATCTTCGAACCGCGGTCGAACACTACCCGTAGAAATATTTTTCAAAAAGAATTGGCAACCTGTTTTGCCGATGCCGATGTCGTCTTTATTTCACAGATAGCCCGTTTGCATTTGCTTGCAGAAAACGAACGACTTAATACTGAACAAGTAATGAACGACCTCCGCGCTGATGGTAAAGAAGCATTCTATCTCGAAGACGCGAATGCGATCACCGATACCGTCGCCGAAATAGCAAAACCCGGTGACGTGATCATCGTAATGTCAAATGGAAGTTTTGGCGGAATACATCCGATGCTGAAAGAAAAATTGTCGAAAGGGTAGATGCTTCGCGAGCTCAGGATATTTTTGAAATACTGTTGATCACTATCTCGGGTGTAATATCGACCATACACTTAAAATGTCCTTTTGGGCAATGATCGGAGCCAATGGTTGTACAGGGGCGGCAGGAGAGAGTCGTGTTCTCGATAACTATAGCATTTTTTGATCGTGGCATAAAACCAAACTCGCGGACTGTCGGGCCGAATATTGAAATAGTTTTTACACCGACCGCGGCTGCGAGATGCATTAAGCCTGAGTCGTTGGTGATAGCAAGTTCGCACGACGCAAGACGTGCCGGCATTTCTTCGAGAGTGAACGCTCCGCAAAAATTTGTTGCCTGCTGAGGCGAAAATTCTTTTACGATAGAATCGCCAAGGGCTTTTTCATCTTGTGAGCCGTGAACTTCAATGGTGTAACCATCTTTTATCAGTGAGCCCGCAACGGCGACGAAATATTCCGGAAGCCAACGTTTATTCCAATGCTTTGCCCCTGGGATGATCGCAACTTTCTTTTCTTGTTCGATAGTGGTCTTGATCGCGGGAGCATTTCCCTCATCTTTAACGCCGAGGTCTCTCGCGGTTTCAAAATAACGACCGACTGCATCCGGCGTATTTTTAAGAAGATTAATTTTGAAGTTTACCAATAACCATCTTCTGAATGATCTTTTTTGGATAATATCAATCTCCGCGTGAGGTAATATGCGTAATACTTTTGATCGGAGATTGCTATGGAGATCAAGTACGAACTCATAATGATTTTCGGCAAGCTCTTGTCGGAGTTCGGCTATGTCCTCGGTGTCGGTATCAAAAGCGATCACTTCATCGACAAAACCGAAGAGCCACGCAAGATCGGCATATTCTTTTTTGACAAGAAGATCAATGCGCGCACCTGTATAGCGCTTGCGGAGCGCTTCGAGCAAGGGGATCGTCAGAACAAGATCCCCGAGCGAACTCAGGCGTATGATCAGAATATGCGGTTGCATTTTTTATGGGTCAGTCGTGTTTGATACACCCTAATACGAAGATACGAACAATGAACAAGGCACAAACGCTCAAAGAGTTACAGGCATCGAACTACGAAGTACTTCCGATCAAGGAAGAAGTACGCCGAAATCTTATTCAAAAACTCCGCGACAAAGAGGAGTTGTTCCCGGGAATCTTGGGCTATGACGAAACGGTGATCCCTCAGGTCATCAACGCGTTGCTCGCAAAGCATGATATGATCTTACTCGGGCTTCGTGGGCAAGCAAAGACGCGCTTGGCGAGAAGTTTGGTGAATCTACTTGATGAGTGGACGCCGATCATTGCCGGAAGTGAAGTGATGGATAATCCGTTCGCGCCGATCTCCTATCACGGCAGAAATGTTCTGAAAGAACGTGGCGGCGACACGCCGATCGAATGGATACACCGTAGCGAACGCTACAGCGAAAAATTGGCAACACCGGATGTGACGATCGCCGATCTGATCGGTGATATTGATCCGCTCAAAGCGGCGGCAGAGCGTTTGCATTATTCGCACGAAGGGGCTATTCACTTCGGTATTGCACCGCGTACAAATCGTGGAATTTTTGCGATCAACGAACTCCCTGATCTTCAACCAAGAATCCAGGTAGGCTTGTTTAATATTCTCGAGGAGCGAGATATCCAAATACGTGGATTCAAAGTTCGTATTCCGCTTGATGCATTGATGATCTTCACCGCGAACCCCGAAGATTATACCAATCGCGGAAATATTATTACGCCGCTGAAAGATCGTATCGCTTCGCAGATCATTACGCACTATCCGCTTGATATTGAAAATGCGATCGCCATCACCCAGCAAGAAGCCTGGACGAATCGTTGGGATAGTGAAGAGGGGCTCGTTATTCCGTATTATTTTAAAGAGATCATCGAGCAGATCGCTATCGAAGCGCGAAGCTCCGATTGGGTTGACCAAAAATCGGGTGTGTCGGCACGCTTGAGCACGAGCGCCATGGAGACATTGATCTCGAATGCCGAGCGGCGCGCCATTGCTTGTGGTGACGTTATTATCGCGCCACGCATTACCGATCTTGCGGCGGTCATTACGGGTATTACCGGTAAAGTCGAGTTGGTATTCGAAGGTGAAGAAGAGGGCATCGCGACGGTTGCTAAAGCATTGATCGGGCGAGCAGTAAAAACAATTTTCAGAAAATATTTTCCTGATCCGCTCGCAAAAGCAAAACGCCCTAACGGACAAAACGCCCCAGCCGAGCGCACCGACTATGATGATATTCTCGCATGGTTTGCCAGCGGCAATAGTCTGGCACTGACCGATACGATGAGCTTTGATACTTATACCCACGAGCTTTCGCGAGTGCCGAAGCTCAAAGAATTTGCGGCAAAGCATATCTCTATTCCCGAAGCTGATCGTTTTTCGCTTGCATCGGCTATGGAGTTTGTGTTAGAAGGTCTCCATCAACACTCGAAGATCGCGAAAGCCGAAGTATTCGGCACACCGGCAGTGAGTTATGGCGATATGATCGGCTCGATCTTCGCCGGAGATTTTGATGTCGATGAGGATGACGAAGGATTTGAAGAAGATCTGTAATGTCAAAAGAACTCGAACATCCCGTCATTCTTTTTGATGGCGTTTGTAATTTTTGCGATGCCTCGGTGAATTTTATTATTGACCACGATCCGAAATTACATTTTAAATTTACAGCGCAACAACTTGATGCAGGACAGGATATTCTTCGTAAGAATGGGCTCGACCCCGCGAAGCTTGATACACTTGTGCTCTGGGAAGATGGGAAGGTCTATACACGCTCGACAGCTGCACTCCGCATTGCGAAGCAATTGAGCGGTGGATGGAAATTGTTTTACGTATTTATTATTATCCCGCGCCCGATACGCGATGTGTTTTACAATTTATTTGCAAAGTATCGCTATAAACTATTTGGCAAAAAAGAAGCCTGCCGAGTCCCGACCGCAGCCGAGCGTGCACGCTTTATTTAGCGACGACAAATTTTACGAGCTTCGATATTCCGTCCTGAGTAAAAACTAATTCATAACTTCCTGACACCAGTGAGCGAAGATCGATCGTCGTTTGAGTGATCGGCGGTGTTGATACAAAAACCTGCTCCGACACTGCATTACCGCTAATAGTATTAATACGAATACTAATTGGTTTGTCAGAAAACGATCTGCTCTCAATATTGAGTGTTCGAGTACTTGGGTTCGGAAATAGTTGAACGGCGAAAGAATTATCGTTTGTGTTATTCGGAATGCTCTGCGTGGCAGAGTCGAGCATTGAATAGGGAATAGCAACAAATTTTGGTCGGTAACAATCGGCGTTCAGCCGCTCTGTCCATACACTTACTCTGCACGTCGAGTCGTTGCCATTGACATTATATCCGATCGAGATCGAATCGTTGTATATTTCGGGATGAGGCATTGCATTATAGGTGACGAGATACTCGCCTTTCCATTTATCTTCGATGGTGTATAGTAGCTGCTCACCAACAAACGGACCCGTCGGTGTCGTTGCTCGGTATGCGTATAGATGCCTTCCACCACCGGGAGTTAGAAATCCATTTTCTTGCGAAAAGATATAATAGGTACCATGATGTTTCACAACACCATACGCCGCGCCCATCGCAAAGTTTGAAATTTTGTTTGCTTGTATAGGATCGTTCGACCACGAAGTGCCATTGAAGAATTCCCAGCCGCCGAGCAGATGATCGAGTGTAAATCTTGCGACATACGGCTCGAAGACGATCCAATTTGCGCGAACGCCATAAGAATAATAATACCCCGAGGCAGAATCATACAAAATGCTAACCCCAAAATTAATTTTTGCAAAATCGGGGAGTGCAGTAATACTCAATAATTTCAGATCAGGATAATGCAACTTTGCCACGTAATTTCCGAGCGAGGCTATCGACGCATCGTTTTTGATCTTACCGAGAAAAATATAGACAGTATCAGCTTTCACGAAACCGTCGTTTGGCCAGTACAATGTCGTGTCGCTCCACGGATAATCACGAAAGAATGTACGTTGCACACCCGTTTGGGATGAGTCAAGAAGTGTGTGAAACTCGTTGCCACTTTGTACCATCACGGCATTTCGAACTTGGAACAGACACGGGAGTGTCGTATCGGATTTGCGGACATCAACGAGGTAGCTATCGCCAAAAAGCCAGAGGCGTCTGCCATCGGGTAGCGGCATCGAGATCGAGCCATCGCCTGCGGTCCATCCGCCGCTATCTCGACGAAGAAGTTGTGTGTATAGCTCATCTCGGTCTGTCAACTGAGCAATTACTGTTAGCGGTGCTAGACAGAAAATGATGACGGCGATGATCTTCGTTAGATGTGTATTCATTTGTTCAAATGATCCTATCGAACACAAACACTTGTAGTTGCAAGATAGTGTTTCATCGCCTAAATTACGAATTTATAATTTGATGGCTGAAATTCATTAGTTTTGCAGTATGAAGTTGCCACAAGCATTTACACCGAAGCTATTTGATACTTTTCGAAATGGATATTCCAAGAAGGCTTTTCTAAACGATCTTGTTGCCGGTTTGATCGTAGGGGCAGTTGCTCTTCCGTTAGCTATTGCTTTTGGTGTCGCAAGCGGGGTGACTCCTGAAAAGGGACTCATCACGACGATCATTGCCGGGTTTGTTTGCTCGATGCTAAGCGGAAGTCGAGTTCAGATCAGTGGTCCGACCGGTGCGTTTATTATTGTGATTTATGGTATTGTTCAAAAATTTGGTCTTCTTGGTCTGACCGTCACGACGATTCTTGCTGGAGTCATCGTTATCATTATGGGACTTGCAAAGTTTGGAAACGTTATCAAGTTTATTCCGGCGCCGGTAATCACAGGGTTTACCAGCGGAACGGCTCTTATAATTTTTTCTCTTCAGATAAAAGATCTCCTGGGTTTACAGTTGAGCTCGCTCCCCGCAGAGTTTATTGAAAAATGGGCAGTGTACTCTCAACATTTTTTTTCGGCAAATCTATATGCCGTCGCGATTGCAGCTGCTACGATAGGTATCGTGATCTATTTCCCGAGAATCACTAAAAAACTTCCTTCGCCGTTTGTTGCGTTGATCTTAATGACTGTTGTCGTTCAGATATTTAACCTGCCTGTTGAAACGATCGGCTCGAAGTTCGGAACACTTTCGAGTGCTCTTCCTACTCCGGTAATGCCTGATATTACATTTGCAATGATTCGCGAGCTATTTCCATCGATCATCACCATTGCACTATTGATCTCTATCGTATCGCTCCTGTCGGCAGTTGTTGCTGATGGTATGCTTGGTACGAAACATCGTTCGAATATGGAGCTCATCGCACAAGGCACTTCAAATATTTTTTCGGGAATACTCGGCGGGATCCCTTCGACCGGTGCTATAGCCAGAACAACCACCAATATCAGAAATGGTGGAAGAACACCGGTTGCCGGTATTGTTCACGCGCTATTCCTTTTAGTCGTGTTGGTCTCGATTGGTCGTTTTACATCAATGATACCAATGTCTGTGATGGCAGCGATACTGGTGATCGTCAGTTACAATATGAGTCAATGGAGAACATTTCGATCAATGCTGAGGTCGCCGAGGAGCGATCAGATCATTCTATTAACGACGTTTTTTTTAACGGTGTTTGTTTCTCTTTCTGTTGCGATCGAGGTCGGTGTTGTACTTGCAGCACTGCTGTTTATGAAAACAATGGCCGAAGTGACGAATGTTAATATCGTTACAAAAAATATTAATGATGACGATGCCGACGATGGCATCACGCACCATTATGATCTTCCTGAAGGTGTTGAACTCTATGAGATCAATGGTCCGTTCTTCTTCGGTGCGGCTGAAAAATTTACCGAAACCATCCGCTCTACCGGCAAACTTCCGAAGATCCTACTCCTAAGAATGCGAAACGTCCCGGCGATCGATGCTACTGGTTTAATAGTCTTAGAGGGGATACATAAAGAATTGATCTCTTCAGGAGGAATGCTTATCATCGCTGATATTCACTCCCAACCATATCTTACGTTAAAAACCTCCGGTTTACTTGCGAAGATCGGCGACGGAAATATTTTTACTAATATGAATGATGCTTTGGCTCGGATACAAGTTCTTTCTGACTAAACCGCAACTCTAAAAACATTGTTGTGTGCCTGATAAATCTATCTCTATGCCACTGCGACAACTGATTCTGCTTACTCTTATCTTGCTATCATTCTCGACAGCATTCTCTCAACAAAATGACAGTCTTACGCAATTGCACCGGACGCATTATTATACCGGCAAGCCGATCCGCGAGTTCTCGGATGTGACGGTGAAGGTGACTGTCAAGAATATGAATTACTCGAGCAACGCGCCGGCAGTTTTTGGGGGCAAACCATACATCGGTACGACGAAAGATCTGGTGTTGGTTATCGGCGATATGAGCATTGATGGCGGCTATTCACTTAAAGGTTCTATCGAATCAGCGCCATTTATAAATAACCGATTTATGATCGCAGGGTCAACGGCGAATACGATCTTCGCGTATGACCGCGTTTCAGAAAAAATTCTTTGGAAGTACAAAACCAAAGGCGCAGTAAATACTTCGCCACTTCTTATTGGTGCGTTGGTGTATGTTGGTTGTGCCGATGGCAAGCTCTATGCACTTGATACACTCGGCAAATTGAAATGGTCGTATGATCTGAAATCTCCGGTGGCATCGCCGTCGTTCGATGACAGTGTTCTATATGTCGGCTCCTCGGGTGGCACGTCGGCTGCGCTGAATGCACTCAGTGGGAAAGAAATTTGGAAGTCATCGCTTGCTGGTCGGACACCGGTTGTCGGGCCGACGCTGATCTATTGTATCAATCGAAATGGTGCGGTAATAGCTCTTGACAAAAAGACGGGCGAAGAGCGGTGGCGTTATGATGAGTATGCTTCGAGCCGAGCGTTCGAACTTGCGCTTTCGCCGACCGCGCTCGTGTATGCTTGCGATGCTACTATCGGAGTAATTGATCCGTTAACAGGCAAGAAATTATGGGGCACTGGTTTTAAGCGTCCCATCTGCGGTTCGCCGATGATCGTCGGGAATGTTCTCTATGTTCCGTGCTCCGATTGGAATCTCTACGGGTATGATCTTAGCACCAGTATCGAGATCACCAAAGCAGATATTGGTTTTGCGCCTTACGGAACGCCGGCGTTCGGCGATGGAAAAATATTTTATCCGAGCAAGCAGGTACTCTATACCTTCGAGCCAAAAGAATAATTAGTAATGAGTTTTGAACAATTCGATATAGATCTGCTCCGAGCGATCAATGTTGATCGTCTCAAGTCGCTCGACGGAGTATTTATATTCATTACCAATTCCGGCCCGATCATTGCCGGGCTTATCCCACTTGGTTTTATATTATATGGTCTGTTTGCTAAGCGTAAAGACATTCGTGGTTATGGATATGTCATCGCCGCATCGTATCTCTTGTCGGTGATCATTTCCAATACTCTTAAATACGTTGTCGCTCGTCCTCGACCATTCACTATTTATCCGTACATAGAAAAACTTTCGAGCGGCGGAAGCGGGTCATTTCCTTCGGGGCATACTTCAGATGCGTTTTCGGTGGCGATGGCCGTGAGTTTGCTCTTTCCGAAACGGTCGGTGGTGATACCGATGCTTTTGTGGGCAATGCTTGTCGGTTATTCACGAATGGATCTCGGTGTGCATTACCCGAGCGACGTGCTCGGTGGGGTAGTTATCGGGGCTGGAGCGGCGTATTGTTGCTGGATTTTCTGGAAAAAGAAAATGAGCCGCGGTAGTGTCTGAATCTTCCGGAGTGCCAAATCGTAAGATAGGGAGCGATAAATCCGTATTTTTGTAGAGACCGTATAGATAAAGCTGATGTCAAACTACATACCGTTATTCTTAATGCTGGTCATTGCCTTCATATTTGGGGCGGTGATGGCGAATTTTTCGAAGTGGATCGGTCCTAAAAAGCCGAACAAAGAGAAGCTCTCGACTTATGAGTCAGGGATGCAGCCTATTGGCTCGACGCGTGACCGAATCTCGATCAAATACTATACGGTTGCGATGCTCTTTATCATTTTCGATATAGAAATCGTGTTTTTATATCCGTGGGCAGTGACCTTCGATAAGATCGGAGTCTTTGCGCTCGGTGAGATGTTTTTATTTATCGCATTATTGTTTATTGGTTACATTTACATCCTGAAAAAAGGGGCACTTCAGTGGGATTAAACGATTCGGTTCAACAAGAAGGTTTTATTACGACTCAGCTTGATTCGTTGGTGAATTGGGCACGTAAAAATGCGGTGTGGCCTATGCCGCTTGGTATTTCGTGCTGTGCTATCGAGATGATGGCGTTCGCCGGTCCGCGATATGATGTGTCGCGTTTCGGCAGTGAAGTGTTTCGTTTTTCGCCGAGACAATCTGATCTGCTGATCGTTGCAGGTACGGTCACCTACAAGATGGCAAAAGTGGTGAAGAAAATTTACGATCAAATGCCGGAGCCGAAGTATGTGATCGCGATGGGCGCATGCTCATCGAGCGGCGGTATTTATCGGACGTATTCGGTGGTGCAGGGTATCAATCAGTTTATCCCTGTTGATGTGTATGTCGCCGGTTGCCCGCCGCGCCCCGACTCGGTTATCAAAGCATTGATGGAAATACAAGATATGATCTCCGGCGATAAGCCGTTCGCCCGAGGCACGATCATCGGTAGCCCCGACCCGATCTACGATATTGCTCTTCCGCCGCACGGCGAGTTAGTCAAGTCAACGCTGAATCAAGTCGCGTAAAAAAACGATGTTTAAGTAAAAAAGCCTCGGAGATACTCCGAGGCTTTTTTATTTGGAATACAAATCACGTCGTTACTTCCAAGGGTTTGAAAAATTGGAGTTCGAGGCGAACTTGGAATCGGTGAGGGTATTCAGGAATGCAGCGATGTCTTGAATGTCCTGATCGCTCAGATTGAGCTTGCGTACATTTTTATCGTGTACCGTTGCCGATGACCCACCACTATTATAATGTGCAATTACTTGCTCAAGCTTTGTAAAACGACCGTCATGCATATACGGTGCGCTCAGGGCGACATTGCGTAGTGTCGGGACTTTGAATTTGAAACGATCTTCTGGTTTTTTACTGACCTTGAACAGTCCTTGGTCTTGATCAGTCGGTACTAAACCGTTATTGTGGAATTGCCCGTCAGTAAAGTTATATCCCGAATGGCAGGAGATACAATTTCCTTTTGCAGAATCACGAAAGAGATCGAAGCCGCGTTGTGCGCTTGCGCTGATAGCGGTTTTATCACCTTTGTTAAAGGCATCAAATGGCGACTCGGTACTAATAAAGGTGCGCTCGAACGAGGCGATCGCTTTGACGATGCGATCAAGCGAAAATTTTGCATCACCATACGCATTGACGAGCATTGATGTATACTCGGCTTTGTGCGCTTGGATAATGCGATCAAACAATAGCGTCGTATCATTGCCGCCATGCTCCCATCCATAACCACTCGGCGCAGTATCTCTTGGGTTGTTTGCAAAATTATTTCCCATTTCGACGGGGCTGAACATCGGTGCCGGCACGTGCGCTTCGAGCGTCTTAAATTTGCCGTCCCAAGTGAAAAACGTATTATAGGCGACGTTGGTCAAGCCGGGTGCATTCCGAGTACCGGTCTTGTGTTGAAAGCCGGTGCTAAATGCATCCTTATCCGAAAATCCTCTCCCTGCATCGTGACAAGAGCCGCAGGATACGCCCACCAAACCATCGTTCGGACTTTTTGATGGTACTGCCATATTCTCATCATAAAACAAATGCCGCCCGAGCTCGACTCTGTCTGTGGTGACGGGGTTATCGCCAGGGACGAACATTACCGGAAGATCGGTCGGGATCGTACCCAGTGGCTGAGTAGTAGGAGGTTTAATAACTGGGGGATCGACTGTTGCGACGTCATCTTTTTTGCACGATGACAATAGCCCTGCAGACAGGGCAAGCGCCAAAACAAGCACGTTGCGCGATACTGCGTTTCGTATTGGGAGTCTCAGTTGTAATTTCATAGCCGAAGTTATGAGGATGATAAATGATGCTTTTTACACAAAAAACGCCAGCCACTCAATTGCTATACATCTGTCCATATACAAGAAACCCCTAAGGGGGGCAAAAGTTACAAAAAATCTTGAAAATAGATGGGGATTTGTTAGTGACCGGTGAAAAAACGTAGTTTTTGATAGGCCCGATAGGGCAAATAAGCTCTATTTGGAATTGTTGGTCATACCGAACATGAATTCTAAGCCGTTAACTGTGGTTATTCACGCTATGAATATGCAATTGTTTTCTATGTTGTTTAATAATCGAGTGAACTCAGGAAAACAAAGGAATATCTTTAAAGCATATTTCCTATTTTGTTGTGTGACCATAATGTTAGCAGTCCAGTTCGTTGGTTGTTCTAAACCTGCAAAGCGGAGTGATAGTGTTCCTCTTAGTGATAGTATCCTTCTTAATAAGTCTATTAATCTTGATTATATTTCCGATGTTTGCCGCACTGATTCCGCCATCGTTAGACTAAAATCTGTTGGCTTGCAGTATGAATTTCGCGATGAAAGTGATAAGGTTTTAAGTAGGGTAATTCCAAAACTTACCGTTCACTTAGGAAAAGTGTTGGCTGTAAAAGATGTAAAAATGTTTTGTTTTGACTCCGGTGATTTTTATCTTAAGCTCAATAGAATTGCTGATAAATATGGAGTTAGTGGCAAATATATTGATCTGTACTACTATATCAAAGGTGGTCTTTCAAATGAGGAGATATACAAGGGGGGAGATGCTTTTGATTCACTTTCTCATGGGGAATGTCCTTGCATGAGATTTGATGGAGCTAACGGACTTCCCAACCGCGTTTCGGGTTTTTACTTTTTTGGTTTATATTCAATTACACTATCTTCTTTGAATGACACTATCATTTACATGTTTACTCGAAACGATCATTCTCTTAAGATGGACCGTGAAATGTTGAAGGATTTGAAATAGTACAAAGTGAAAGCAGCGGTGTGATTTCTTTTCCCAACCTCTTCCGCTTGTTGCTTTGATTCTAAGGGATATTTACATTCAATTAACTCGTTAGCACATTTGATTGAACCCAGAATTAAGTTGGGTGATTCTACCATTCTCAAGCAATATAGACACCGATGAACTTTAAGAAATTTACCCTCGAATTTAAACTGCTATTCTGCGCAGAGCTACTCCTCCTGTCCATACTACTCTATTCATCAATATTTAAGTTGATGTCTCCACCAGTACAGTTTTCTTTAATCGGTTTATATATGCTTATTGCTTTAAGGTTATTGATACTGAAACAAAAAGCAAGAAAGAGATAAATGCAGCTATTGCTTCCGGCTGATTTTGCGAATTTCCTTGCACATTCTGGGTTGATTTATTGTTAAGGTGCGACTATGTTTACATTCGATCAACTCACGACCAATTTGCCCGGCTTTTCGTTTGAGCCGGTTGATATCAATGGTACGCCTTGTGCTCTGCTTGATCGCGAGCACCTCGTTGCCGTTGCCAAGCTCTTGAAAGAGCAGTACGGGTTTACTCATTTTATTGATACCGTCGGTATCGACCGCTTCGAGCGCAAGATGCGCTTCGAGGTGACCTATAATCTCCGTAACCCCACGACGCTCGAACGCCTATTCTTGAAAGTACGATGCGACGAGCGCGACCCGCACATCCCCAGTGTCGTAAGCATTTGGACGGGCGCAAACTGGAACGAGCGCGAAGTCTATGATATGATCGGCGTCGTCTTTGACGGGCATCCCGATCTGCGCCGAATGTATATGCCCGATGATTATGCTTATTATCCGCTGAGAAAAGATTATCCGCTGACCGGCATCGAGGGTGCGATCCCACTGCCGACCGATGAGTATGTTGCAAAAATGAATTTGAATTGATATGATCTCTGAAGAAAGCTACCACCCGTCGCAAGCGCCGAAACAAAAGATCATCGAAGCGCTAATGTCGAAAGATACGAGCGTTGTGCTCGATGAAGATTCGCTCGACCATGAAATGATCTTGAATATGGGACCACAGCATCCGGCGACGCACGGCGTGCTTCGCGTGGTGCTCCGTCTCGATGGCGAAATGGTTATCAGTGCCGAAAGCGAACTCGGCTACTTGCACCGCGGCTACGAAAAGCTTGCGGAGAATATGACCTATCACGAATTTATTCCGCATACCGATAGGCTCGATTATATTTCGCCGATCGCCAATAACGTAGCCTACGTGATGGCAGTCGAAAAGCTGATGAATATCGAGGTGCCTCGCCGCGCACAGATCATCCGCACGCTCTGCTGTGAGCTTGCCCGTATCAGCTCGCACTTGCTTGCCGGTGGTGCACTTGGTATGGACGTTGGTTCGCTGACGGTGTTCGTGTGGGCTCTTCGCGAACGCGAAAATCTCTATGACATTTTTGATCTGCTGACCGGTGCCCGATTCACGGTAAGTTATATGCGTATCGGCGGTGTTGCGCAAGATATTACGCCGGATTGTATTACGATGATCCGCAAATTTTTGAAAGGCTTGCCCGAAGCTACCGGCGAGATCGCAAAGATGTTGCATAAGAATCGCATCTTCATCGAACGCTGCGAAAGTATCGGCATTATGCCCGCCGATGAAGCACTTGATCTTGGTTGGACAGGTCCGAACCTTCGCGCATCAGGTATTGCACACGACTTGCGACGCGACCAGCCATATCTTATTTATCCTGAGCTTGATTTTAATGTCATCACTCGCACCGAAGGCGATGTGCTGGCGCGTTACTTCGTCCGTTTTGATGAGGTGGTCGAGAGCACCAAAATTTGTTTGCAATGTCTCGATCTCTTGGATCGTGAGCCTGGTCCGGTACTTGCAAACGATGCGAAACACGTCTTGCCAAAAAAAGATGAGGTCTATTCTTCGATGGAAGATTTGATCAACGATTTTATGCTCATCAATTTCGGACAGAACCCACCGAAGGGCGAAAGTTATTTTTCGATCGAAGGCTCGAAAGGTGAGTTGGGTTGGTATCTTGCATCTGATGGGACGGGTACCCCGTGGCGCAGTAAGATACGCTCGCCAAGTTTTGTCAATCTTCAAGGGCTCTCACGTTTGCTTGAAGGTGCGATGATCTCCGATGTCGTCGCCATCATCGGCTCGCTCGACCCAATTATGGGCGAAGCGGATAAATAAACTATAAAATGTTTAGCAGTGAAATGAAGCTCCATTCGATTTTCGGATGGAGCTTCTTTGTTACAAGACGAAGAATTGTTCGTAGAATAGCTATAAGAAGGAACAGAACAATATGAAACAGGAAAAGATAAACATTGTAGGGATGCATTGCAACGGCTGTGTCAAGAGCGTCACGAATGCACTGAATAAAGTTGATGGTGTGACAAGCGTCGAGGTTTCATTGGCTGATGAACGGGCTGTTGTTCAGTACGATGAAACGAAGGCAACCCCCGAACAACTAAACAATGCCGTGACCGAAGCAGGGTATCAAGTGGTTGAGAATGTCTGGTAATCCCGTTATCTCACCGAGTATTGAAGACCGATTTTTAGTCGAGGGGATGGACTGTGCGTCGTGCGTAAGTCGCATCGAAACGACGATAAAAAAGCTTCCGGGTATCGAATCGGCATCAGTGAATCTCGCAACAGGTGAAGCGTGTGTGCTCTATCAACCAGAGCAGATCGGGTCGCAGAGCATTAAAGATGCTGTTGATCGTATCGGATATCATGCCGTTGATCTTCCGGCAACCCAAGAATCATTCGCCGCACTGGAAGTCAAACGTGCAAGCGATCATAAAAAAAGATTACGAGAATTTTATGTTGCCCTTACATTAACACTTCCGATCTTCGTGATCGAAATGTTTATGATCGAGTTTGCGGGAGTACGGTATCTTGAACTTGTTCTCGCAACGCCCGTCGTGTTTTGGTCAGGCGCACAATTTTTTATCGGAGCCTACAAAGCCGCTCGTGCTAAGACGGCGGAGATGAATACGCTCGTCGCGCTTTCGACGGCATCGGCATATATTTTTAGCGTCATCGTTACTTTTTATCCTGCGCTGTTCTCTCAGCACGGCGAACATGCAACCGTGTATTTCGAAGCCGCAACCGTTATTATCACGCTTATTCTTTTAGGGCGATTGATGGAGCAACGCGCCAAAGGAAAAGCTTCCGAGGCAATGCGTTCGTTACTTAAAACGCAGGCAACGACTGCGACGATCATCGTTAATAATTTGGCGCAAATTGTGGCGATCGAAAATGTGAAGATCGGCGATATTATTCGCGTTAATGCCGGAGAAAAAATACCCGTCGATGGTGTCATCACTTCGGGTACTGCAAACATTGACGAATCAATGATGACCGGCGAGTCGCAACCTCAGTCGCGCGAAAGCGGCAACGAAGTGATCGGCTCGACCAATCTTATTAGTGGAAGTATCGAATATCGTGCGACTCGCGTCGGCGAGAATACTGTTCTTCGTCAGATCGTTCGTCTTGTCGAAAAAGCACAAGGCTCGAAGGCTCCGATAGCGCGGCTTGCTGATGTGATCAGCGGATATTTTGTCCAAGCTGTTCTCGCCATCGCAATTATTTCGGGCATCGTATGGTATTTTGTTGGTCCCGAACCACATCTAAATTTTGCGCTACTTATTTTCGTCTCGGTGCTGATCATTGCTTGTCCGTGCGCCCTTGGGCTTGCGACGCCTACGGCGATACTCGTCGCGACCGGAAGAGCCGGAGAACGGGGTATCCTCATTAAAAATGGTGAAGCACTTGAGAATGCTCACAAACTCGACACGATCATTCTTGATAAAACAGGGACCATCACGACTGGTGTGCCTGTGCTTGAGCGAATCATTGTCGAAAATGGCTTTGACGAAAATACTGTGCTCTCGCTTGCCGCATCAGTCGAGCTCAAGTCATCGCATCCGCTTGCAAAAGCAATTGTCAGAAATGCCGAAGAGAAAAAACTCTCAGTTGCTACTGCCGAACAATTTGCAATGACTGAAGGCAAGGGGATATCAGCGACGGTCAAAAATAAAAAACTTCTGCTCGGAAATTTCGAATTTCTCAAGAGCAATGAAATTATAACCGAGCAACATCGAAAGCAATATGACGCATTAACACTTGGCGGAGCTTCTGTGATCTTGATGAGCATTGATGCTCAGTTTGCGGGATGGTTGGTCATCGAGCATTCAATTCGCGAGTCCGTCGCAAAAGCAGTCGCGTCGCTCAAAGCTTTGGGACTT
Source organism: Kapaibacterium sp. (SeqCode) (assembly GCA_038229915.1). Classification (GTDB taxonomy): domain Bacteria; phylum Bacteroidota; class Ignavibacteria; order Palsa-1295; family Palsa-1295; genus JAFDZW01. The sequence goes on from JBBRNY010000003.1 coordinate 37,357, forward strand.
GAAGTAGTGATGCTTACCGGAGATAATGAAGATTCGGCACGTGAGATCGCATCGCGTGTTGGCATTACTAATGTACTTGCGAATGTATTGCCTTATCAAAAAGCAGAACACGTCAGGTTGCTTCAGCAGTCAGGAAAAAAAGTTGGGATGGTTGGCGACGGTATCAATGATGCACCCGCACTTGCACAAGCTGATGTCGGTTTTGCGATCGGTAGTGGGACAGATGTTGCGATCGAAGCAAGTGACATTACACTCATTCGCGGTGATCTTGGTGGTGTCGTTGAAGCGATCGAATTGTCAAAAAAGACAATGCGCATCATTAAACAAAATCTTTTTTCAAGTTTTCTCTACAATTCACTTGGCATTCCTATCGCGGCGGGATTATTATTCCCGGTGTTTGGATTACTCCTCAACCCGATGATCGGATCTGCGGCAATGGCTCTAAGCGATGTTAGTGTGATCTTAAATAGTCTTCGGTTGAAGAAATTTAGAGCGTAAATTATTCGAACAAGTATTGTAGTTTTGGAGTATGATATTGTTTGGCAATAAAAAAGGCGACTTTGGGTCGCCTTTTTTTATTGATGCAATATTCTTTTACGGCTTCAATGGGTCAAACGTGAACACTGTATTATATCCGATGCCTAAGAAAATAAAGGCGAGGATGACGAGTGTTCCGATGAGGGTATAGCTGAGCCAAGGTTTAAGTTTGAAGTCGCGAATGACATTCCAACAACCTTGCACACCATGATACATTCCTATCGTAATAAAAGCGAGGTACATACCTTTGAATACGGGGTTGCTCAGTCTTGCGGCTGTTGAACCGTAATCGTGCCCGCTCGATGGCTCGTAGTGCATCATAATATAATGCCCAACCGTCAGCACGACTAATGCCAAGCCGGTGATACGTTGCCACATCCAAGCGCTGGCGCCGGATTTCTTGCCTCTTGCGTAGGAGCGAAGATGTTTTGTTTCTTTATCCATGGTCGTAACGCTTTAGAGAATTGGATGACCGAAAAGTTCGGTCTGAAAGATTAGGATGAACATCAAGAGCACGACTGCAATACCCACAGTCCATACTGCTTTGAGCAATGATTTCTGATACTTTGCACCGCTACCGAGATCAACAACAGCGATACGAATACCATTGAACGCATGCCACATTACCAACAAACCAAGCAACCACTCGGCAAGTTTGAACGGTGGGGTGGTGAAGGTTTTCATTTCTGCGGCGAACGCGGCGTTGCCTTTGGTCAGGGATGAAAGTGCCCAAATATGAACGAAGAGATAGACCGTGAGCCCAATGCCGGTGATACGATGCAATAAGAATGCCCACGAACCGCCGTTACGTTTGTATTTCATCATGATCCGAGACCATGACCCGATCGGCTCTCTATTTGGAATATATGCCATTTCGTTGGAAAGTAATTTCTACAAATTTACGACATTGGCGAGCCTAAAACAGGAATTTGGGGAATAGTGACTATTGACCAATGAGAGGATCATCTATTATTTCACACGTAATGTCGTCAGCAAACAGCCTACCAATGCCAGCGATGCGCCAAGGATAATATTTGCGGCAAATAGGATGACGATGTTTTCTTGGCTGATCGCGCCGAGCGATAGTTCGGGGGCGATGCGCGGCAATGCAAATTCGTGAAGCGAGAACACCGCACCTGCGGCGGCGAGACCGCCGATAATACCGGATGCCATACCTTCAAGACAATACGGCAAGATGATCGTCCGACGTGCGGCGCCGAGCATCGACATTGCTTTGATCGTGTCGCGTCGCGACTCCATCGCCAGTCGGGCAAGACTGCCGGCGAGAGCTATCGAGACCAACAATAAAAAACCACCAAGTGAATATGTCAGTGTCAGCAGAGTTTTCTTTTTTGCTTCGAGTGAAGTTAGTGTTTTTCCGTCGAAAATAACCTCCTTGATGCCTTCTCTGGTTTTGAGTGCCGAAATAATTTCTGCGGCACGACGGGTGCTCAGTGATAAAAACGTCATTCGCATTCCGGCAGGAAGCGGGTTGTAGCCCACTACCTTTTCCAGATCTTCGCTTGAATAGGAAGTGTATTCGTGAAGCGCTTCTTCTTTCGAAATAAATTTTTTGGTCGTGATGTCCGAGAAAGACCTCACGATCTGCTGATACATCACTTCAGCAGAATCTGAATGTATCGTCGGATCGAAGTATGCTTCGATAGGAAGTTTGCTGCGGTAGTCTTCGAGACTTTCGGAAGTGCGAACCGAGAGCAATGCGAAAATCCCCACCAGCGCCAACGAGATCGCGATCACCGTTGCTGTCAGGATCGAGAGCATCGGTGTCCGACGCATTGCCGCAAGTGCTTCGCGAATTATGAGCATTATTCTTCCTAAAAAAAATTGCTAAAAATTTGTCTTCCAGCCGTCACGAAGCTTCGAGAGGAATTCGTGATTGGTCAGGTCATAATGCAATGGGCTTACGGTGATCTTGTTGTGCTCGATGGCAATGTCATCGGACTCCTCGTTGGAGTCAACAATATGATAGGTCCCTCGAAGCCAGTAGTATGGGCGTTCGTGTGGGTCGAGTCGGCGTTCGAACGTATCATCCCAATATGAATTGCCTTGACGTGTATAGACCATTCCTTGAATTTGCTCAGGCGGAAGAGCGGGGCAATTTACATTCAGGAGTGTCCCTTTGGGTAAGCCTTGCTCGGCGACATACGGCGCAAAGCGTTTGATAAAATCAGCTGCGCCCGAAAAATCAGCACCCTCGTGGTAGCTTGCAAGAGAAACCGCGATAGCCGGAACACCGAGAACGGTTGCTTCAGTAGCGGCACTGACGGTGCCCGAATAAATAATATTCACGGCGGTATTACGACCGTGATTGATACCACTGACCACAAGATCGGGTTGCGGCAAGCCTTTCTCACGTAGAAACGTACTCAGCCCGAGCTTCACACAATCGGCGGGAGTGCCATCGACGGCAAAACCGAAGAACTCGTCGTTTTTTTGGATCTCGCTTACTCGCAGTGGCAACGTCATTGTCAGCGCATGACCCACCGCAGACTGCTCGCCGAGCGGAGCCATCACGATCACATCGGCAACTTCTTTGAGCGCACCAACCAATGCGGCGATACCGCGAGCATTGATGCCATCGTCATTCGTAACAAGGATATTCATAAGAATACAAAAATACGAGATATTATGATACTATAAACAAGTATGGTTTATTCATAACAAATAAAATGAACTTCCGAAAAGAAAATTTCGTAGGTAATAGAGCATCTTTTCACCCTTTAGCATAAAACTACAAATATGAAAAACAGCACAGTTCTCTTTCGCCTTTTCGCACTACTTGCGCTTGGTTCGATGCCCGGTTGCCAACTCATCGGAGATATTTTCAAAGCCGGTGCGGTGTTTGGTATCTTGATCGTCGTTGCTATTATCGGGCTCATTATGTTTATTGTAAGCAAGATGGGTAAGAAATAAAAATCAGCTTATAAAAAAAAAGTTCAATGAAAACAATTCTTGTATTTGTAACGACGCTCGATGGCAAAGTCACGAAGTGGTTTGATCCGCATATATGGCAATGGTCGTCGAAAGAAGACCAAGCCTACTTTAAGCAGATCTGGAAAGACTACAAGCTCTTTATTATGGGCAGTGGTACGTTCAACTTCGACCCCGTGAAGCCGAACCCGGATTATCTTTTGACGATCATGACCCACGAGCCTGAGAAATACGAACAATATGTCACGAAAGGGCAGGTTGAATTCACGAGCGAGAGCGCCAAAGAAATTTCAGAACGCTTTAAAAAACAGGGGTATGAAACGATGGTCGTCGTGGGTGGACCTCACATCGCAACGGCATTCCTCAAAGAACAACTGATCGATGAAGTTTGGCTGACGCTCGAACCAAAAATTTTCGGCACCGGCGGCAACTTCGTCATCGAAGAGCCACTCGACGTCAACCTAAAACAACTCAGCTGCGAAAAAGTAAACGAACAGGGGACGATGATCACGAAGTATGCGGTGGTGAAAAAAGAAATGGCTCACCCTAATGTCTTATGATGAGTGTGAGAATACTTTTATTACGATCTAATATAATGTATAAAAAGTATATTCCTGTACGAAAAGAGGAAGTATCTATATTTGCCTCTTGCGATGTAAGTGTGTAAGTGCATTCTAAATGGCGCCCCAAGTAGTCAAATATTTCAATTCTTTCAAGATCTGCAAAGCTTTTATTCAACAAAGTAACTTTACTGTCTGCTGGATTGGGAAACAGTGAATAAACCCGTTTATTAAACTGATAGTTATAGTCATCAGAATTAAGCCTATTATTAATTAATGAATCAAACAGTATCGTACGTTTTTCAACACACACTAATGAGTCTTGGCATCCAAAATCAACAGTATCTATATTGGGCTTCGTCGATTTCTGATTTCTAACGAGATATACTTCTTTACTAAAGGTCTGAGAGTATCCGACAGTGCAGACAAAAAAAGACTGAATAAGTAACGGAATAAAAATAATTTTATACCACATTATTAACGACCATCCAAATATGGAATAATTGCATTAGAAAGCTCATCATAAAGACTGTTCGAGTAACCACTTGATATCATGCGAATTTTCCTTTCTCTATCAATTAGGATGAAAGTTGGATACCCATGAATTCCTATGGACTTAAGTTTTTCTTTTTCTATCGAGTATATGGGATAAGTAATGGTATCTCTCATACTAGCAGCTTGAATTTCCTTGAAGTTATCTTGTGGGTTAATTCCTACAATTGATAACCCTCTATCGCCAAAAGTTCTCTGCAACTTCTTCAAAGCTGGTATTGCTAAATGACAAGGCATACACGAATTATAGGAAAAATCAAGCAAAATGACAGATTTAGGAAGATCATAAATTGTAAGTTCACTATTATTGGAGGAAGTAATTGTAATGTGGGGAAAATATTTGTTGTTGTAATCGAAAATCTCGGCATTTTTCTCAATATTTTTGGGAGTCGCTACAGGTGCCCCGAATTTGGTAGTATACATATATAAGGTATCATCAAAGATTTTTTGTATATTTCGTGGGAATTCTGATTCATGAAAATACTTAAGGATTGCTATCGTTTTCATTGTGTCTTTTTCTACAAAAGTATAATTCTCCTCCCGAAGTAATATTTGCTCAGTTGTATCAAAGTAGTTTAGTGCCTTGCCACCTGAAAGAATTTTATTCCCATTCTCATCTAATGCGCCTATAAAGGCAATTTTTACTTGAACACTATCCTTGCTTTTTAACGAATATCTATACCGTATCCCATTGATAATAGTATCATTTAACCGTAAATCGTGCTCGGTTGTTTTTCCTTTTTGCCGTAACAAAGAATAGACAAGCGGTTGAGATTCAAAATAGGTCTTTAATTCTTCCCAGCTCGATTCTTCAGTAAAAATCATGTTCTTTTTATCTTGGATGCTATAAAATTTATGCCCATCAAAAAGTGAAATAGATATTCCTTTATGATTGATACCTTCGCTACGAACTAAAAATTTATAGCTTGCCGAATCAATTTGTTGAAAAATTATCTTGACTTTAAAAATGAAATCCTCCAATTTATACAGAGGATGACTGGTCACTTCAACCTCAATTTCGCCGCTATATAATGAATAGGTGGGTAACTTGGCATAGGTGAACACCTCTTTTTTAGAAGTAACGGAACCTGCTTTTAGGGGGTGAAATAGAAAAAAAAACAAAGCAAATGTCAAACAAAGTGAGATAGACTTTAATACAGAAATATCTCTTGGCAGAGAATAAAAAAAATTTCTGCCAAGAAATAAATAATAATTGTATTTAGATGTTTCTGGAGCCATTATTGGTATAGTGTTCCATTGTAATATACCTTGTCGGATGTCAAGAAAAGATTACCTTGGTACACTGAACTTCCGAACCCTGTAATTTCACAATTATAACAGCCATCACAGCATGCTCTAACAACTGGTATTGTCTGTGTTACATAGACATTGCATTGGCCTGTCTGAGTTTGCCCCTCTGCATTTTTACATATACAAGTAAATGGCCCAGTAGATCCTCCTCCAGCAATTACTGAAGGGTTACTTGAAGTGTCGAATGGTATTTGCCAATTCGTATGTCCATTATTGTTTAGTGTAACTGAGTTGGAATTATAGCTTGCCGGATTCATGAAAAACATAAATCCAGTATCGTTTGAAGGGGTTACGGTTGATGTTGTGACTCGAACACTACCATTCCCACTATCAATCAGAAGCATTTGAACTACAGTTGTATGACCGGGCAGGTATGACCTAAATGTATAACTTGTTACAGTTGCACTTGCTTGAGTATAGAGTGCTGTTAAAAGTAACAAACACAATGCGAAGTAAACAGAAATTGTCTTCATGACCTTCTCCTTATTAGGATGATGAACAAATAAATATGATTTTATTTGATAGGCCTATCTTGCAATAGGCCTATCTTGCAATAGGCCTATCTTGCAATTTAAGAAAGTATTAGTTTTTGTCTAAAGTTCCTTGAAAAAATATTTTTACCCCTGCACCGCCGTTACTGCGATCATTGCTACGATGTCATCAATATTTGCACCGCGGCTGAGGTCGTTCATTGGTTTTGCTAAGCCTTGGAGGATCGGTCCGATGGCTTGCCCCATTCCGAGGCGTTCGGCCATTTTATAGCCGATGTTACCGCTGTCGAGATTCGGAAAAATAAAAACGTTTGCATTGCCTTCGACCGGGCTACCGCTTGCTTTTCTTGCGGCGACCGATGGCACGAACGCCGCGTCGAATTGTAACTCGCCGTCGATGATAAGATCATATTCGCGTTCACGTACGATCTCGGTTGCAAGCGTAACACGTTTGGTCGAGTCGGTCGAGGCACTACCTTTGGTCGAGAACGATAGCATCGCAACACGAGGGATATTGCCCGTGAGTTGTTTATAGGTCTGTGCCGTCGAGATCGCAATATCAGCAAGCTGATGTGCATCAGGTTCGGGAATAACGGCGCAATCAGCAAATGCAAATGTCATCGGCTCTTTGCGAAACTCCCCCAAACTTGGGAAATCGAGCAAGAACATACTCGAAAGCGACCGAACACTTTGCGCAAGCCCAATGCCGTGAAGCGCGGCGCGAATAACCGATGCTGTGGTCGAAAGCGAACCTGCCACTATCCCATCGAAGAGGCCGCTATGGACAAGCAATGCGCCGAAGAGCAGAGGATCGTTATGCACTTCACTACGGGCGGAGTCAGGATCAGAAATTTTTGATTTACGGCTCTCGTAATATTGCGAAACAAGAACATCGGTCTCGGCAAAAGTCTCAGCCGACCAGATGGGTATATCAAGAAGCGATGGCGCAACACGAGAAATTTGTTCTTTGATGGCTTCGGGGTCACCGACAAATTCGACACGCGCAATTTTGTGTGCGATCACCATTTCAGCCGCGTGAAGGATGCGCTCATCGGTTGCATCACCGAGCAGAATTTTTTTATTGAGCGCTCGTGCTCGCGCGCCAATTTTCTCGATCGAAAGTGTTGACATAAAAAAGTTTATTTATACAAGATAACGTTTTCGATCTGATCGTCGAGTTGTGTCTTATCGATCTGCTCATTACTCTTCACGGTTTTGCCCCAGATCGTATAACGAGTATTGAGGTGCGGCGTTGGGCAATGGGTAATAAACCATTGCGAGCCTTCGGTATCTTTGCCCGATGATGCCATACCAACAATACCTTCGGTGTCATATTGTGCGGGGCTGATCTCGGTCCGGATAATATAACCCGGTCCGCCATATCCCGAGCCGGTGTTGTCGCCAGTCTGTATCACAAAATTCGGGACAACACGGTGGACATAGCAATTTGCAAAGAAATTTATTTTTGCAAGTTTGAGAATATTTAGCACTGATAACGGCGCATCATACGAAAGCAATTTAATATAATAGAAGCCATACTTCGTCGGCACGAGTAATGTGTCGGGTGCGGTCTCGAGCATTTTCCAATCGATCGGTTCGTGCTTGTACACGACCGTAAGTTTCTTTTCATCCTTCACGCCGAGACTATCGAGCGTTTTGAATGCTTCGGTTGCGAGTTGGGTGTTGCCGTACTCGGTTGCGGCTTTTTTGTAGATCGCTTTGATCTTCTCACGAAACTCAGCTTGCGTAGGCTTCAGTGTTTGGATAGTGCCGAGAACGGAGACCATTTGGTCGGCATAGCGGGCGGTGTTATATTTATCGAGATAGCGAAGTAAATATTCTTCTGCCTCGGTTTTGAATGAATCAACCGCAACTCCGGGTTCTTGCAAAAGTTCGAGCGTCAGCCCGACGACTTGAATCAGATCGGTTTGATCGGCGGTGCGAATAAGTATATGGCGATACGCCGAAGCGAAATGAAATTTTTCGAGCGCATTGCGATAATTACTATCAGTTTGTGTCAACTTCCATTGTCCATGCAAACCTTCGAGTGCAAAAAGCGTCTGGGTCGAGACAGCTTGAAAGTATCGGCGCAAGAGTGTGATCATCGCAGTCGTATCGCGATAATTGCCGAGTGCCTGGCAGGTATAAATATCAACGGCGCGATCACGATTTGAAAAATATTCGGCGATGTCATTTGATGAAAGTGCATCATTACCGAAACGGGCAACCGGTATCATCGTCGAAGCACGAACGGCGATCGGATAGGCATCGTACTGATTTCCTTGAGGATTGAACCCCGCAAGCCAATCGCGTACCGTCACAGAATCTGCCGAAGATACTTTTCCCTGCGCGAGCATATTATCAACCATCGTAAGTGCGGCAAGAGCTGGATGAATGGTGCGGACATCTTCGGTCGTTGATTCGAGCACGGCTTTCTTGACCGACTCAAAAATAGTTGAGGAAAAATAGGGGAGCTTGGTGATCGCGTTAAATAAATTTACCCGAACGCGCCACTCGAGTTCGCTTTTGATAGCACCGATCAGCAAACGCCCGGCTTCGATGTCGTGAATTTGGCCGAGTGCGGTCGCGGCAAACATTCGTGATTCGGGGGAGCCTTGATCGCTCAAGAATTCTTTGATAACATCGAGATGCCGCGAGAGCAGTGCCGAGTCGGCGGTGCGCGATAGCCCATAGACGGCATGCCAACGGACGATAGGGTCAGGGTTTGCCTCAAGTTGTTTTGCGATGTTAATGAGATCGTCATTCAATAATTTGCGAAGCCCGAGTTCGGTCAGAGCATACGCAACAGGTTTGGGATACGCTACTGCTGACTTCGTGAGGTAGTCGGTGCAAACAGTGACCTCACTTTTCGGTGTGCATCTTGCAAGAGCAATGAAGTGCTCTTGATTCGGAAAAATATCCGTTGCATCGGCTACGGCTTTGTAGCTTTTTGTATTGGCTCCGAGCACACCAAGCGAAAAGACGATGGCGTCGGAGACCGGCTCGCGCTTTTCGCTGGCGAGCCGTTTGATTAAGAGTGGTCGTGCGGCACTATCGCCAATGTTGCCGAGCGCAACAGCGGCGCGCCAAGCGATCTTCTCGTTCGGCGACGAAATATATTTCGCGATCTCATCAATGCCGGTGCGCTTGTCTTGCAGTTCGATGATCGTTTTTTCTTCTTTCGAGAACTTCACACCTTGGGCTGAGAGCGGGAGGCTATATCCGATGCAAAGAATGAAGAATAAAATTTGTAGTTGTTTGTTCATAAAACTGTGCTTATAATACTGTTATAATTATTTTCTTTTTTGAGCCGACTCAAGTCGGCTCTACTGTTGTTTTTTTTGATGATGCCGTAGTTCATCCTTACAATAACACGCAGAGAATGTACTTTTGTATCTCCCTTAGCAACATTTTTTTCAAAATAGTTGATATTCTTTTCAAAAAAGTGTTATTTCGGACGTTCGCATCATTTATTCTATCGTTGAAATCTTATGCGCGTAGCACTACTGGCAAACATCAAACCTGAAGGTCTTGACATCTGGAACAGAACTCCGGACGGCAAAGACGACGACACATTTGCCGAATGGGATACGTTCGAAACCATTGATGCTGTTCGCGCGGCGCTCGAGTCGCACCCCGATGTTGAGTGTGAGATCGTCGAGGCTTTACCCGAAAAAGCATTGCCACGATTGATGGTACGTGCTTATGACATCGTCTTTAATCTTGCCGAAGGTCTGCGCGGCGCCGACCGCGAGGCGCAATTCCCGGCGGTGCTCGAAATGCTCGGCATTCCCTATACGGGCTCTGGTCCGTTCACTCTTGCGGCGGCACTTGACAAAGCACGCACCAAAGAAATTCTTGCTTATCACGGTGTGCCGGTCGGGAGATTCGCCACGACAACCGATGCAACTACCTCATTAGAAAAACTACTACCCGGGCTTGAGTATCCTGTGGTCGTGAAGCCGACATCGGAAGGCTCGTCGAAAGGCGTAAAGAATTCTTCGTTTGTAAAAAATGATCAGGAGCTTCGCGCCGAGATAGCTCGTATTATAAAAGAATACGGGCAACGTGCTATCGTCGAAGAATTTTTATCGGGGAAAGAATTTACGGTTGCTGTGCTGGGCAATGGTGCGGAGGCGCGAGTACTGCCGATAGTCGAGATCAAACTTGGCGAACTTCCGCCCGAAGCAAACGGTATTTATTCGTATGAAGCGAAGTGGGTCTATGATACGACCGAGCATCCGCTCGATATTTTTTCGTGTCCTGCCGATCTGCCCGATGAAGTAACCAAAGATATTTCCGAGACCGTGCTTGCCGGATATAATGCGCTCGGCTGTCGCGATTGGTCGCGTATTGATGTTCGTCTTGATAGCAACGGCAAAGCAAACATCATCGAGATCAACCCGCTCCCAGGTATTCTTCCAAACCCCGAAGACAACTCCTGCTTCCCCAAAGCCGCAAGAACCGCGGGAATGAATTACAACCAAACAATGCTCGCCGTTTTGAGGGCTGGGTGTGGGAGGTATGGGATTGAGTTATTGTAAATTTTTCTTAACACTCACGTTTATATTGTTACACGGGTTGTCCTGTCTAACTGGCTATGCATTTGACTTGAAAGCAGGGAAATTAATCCCGAAACAACCGATAACTCTCTACCCATTTGATTACAATTACACAGATAGTCTCAAAGGCACAACCTTGAAGCTTGTTGATGCAGTCAAGTATCATGGTGCGTTGCGGAAGCAGTTTCCTAACGAAAACGTACAGAAGTATATTGACAAGGAAATGACTGTACTATCTATAAAAAAGAAAAAAGACACGAAGGGGGACATATACTTCCTTACGACATTGAGGATGAACGATAGTAAAGAAAAATTGCAATTGAGAATTCATGAAGATGATTTCTACTGTTTTTTCTATTCCATAACTGATCTCAGTAGAGTGAAAAAAAAGTGGATTGGGAAAAAGTTATGGACAAACGGAACATATACAAGTTTTTTAAAATCAGATGAGAAAAACATAAACTATATGTTTACGCCTTTCACTGTTTCTGACATTGCTTTTTCAGAACGTGATCTTCCAACAACAATACAATATGTTTTTATAGGGACGACAGCGGAAGGTGACACCATAAAAATAAATTGTTCTCCCTATAAAATTGGTGACCCTGGGATTGGTATTGATTTTGCCTTCGGATTAAACCTGCTCGAGAAAGAGCCAAATGATATTTGGAATACATCGCCACAAAACATAGATGACTTTCTCGGATTTAACTTGACACTTGGTATGCAAGATGTGATGAAAGCTATTCAAGAAAAAGGGCTGCAACCAAGAGATGTGGCAATAATGGATTCTATAAGTAAAAATGAATTTAAATTTGGGCTATTTGCTGTCGATAGCTTTAAAATCGCAGGAATCGGTACATTCAATTCGAATTTTTATTTTTATGATAGTAAATTTGATTTTATACACATCAATATCGGTTCAGAATTTAAGGGGACTGAGTATAACGATCTCCTTAGAAAATTAACTACACAGTTCGGGGAAGTTACAGACCACTATACTTTGAATGATCCGTTTTCTCAGAAACAGACGCGGATGGATGTGTGGGCTTTCTACTCCCCGGGGCAGATCCGAACGAAATCAATCCTTTTGCAAAAAATTAACGGACATATTCGATTGATTATACACGGATAATTATATTCTTTAACCAAATTCGCTCTTTTGGTGCTTCTTGGCATTTCTCCTGAAAAAGATTTGTTAGAAGGCGCGCTATGCGAATTGCACTTATATATAACGAGCCGAAGCACACCGAGCCTGATGACCATTGGTTGTCGAAATCGGGTACGGAGCTGTCGCAGACATTCCGCGACGCTTCGGAGTTTGGCGTGCTTGAGGAGATCGAACATATTGCCGCCGCGCTTCGCGAGGGCAGTCATACGGTCACGATCTTTTCGGTAGATGATGATGTCGAGCGTCTGGTGAGTTTTCTTGAGAACGACCGCCCCGAGGCGATCTTTAATTTATGCGAGTCGGTGCTTGGTCGTGCCGATCTCGAAATGTGTATCGCCGGTGTGTTCGATCTTTTTGGTATTCCGTTTACCGGTGCGGGCACGATGGGTCTTGGTATTGCGCTCAACAAAGCGATCTCGAAAGCGATCTTCGCCGCGAATCATATCCCGACTCCGGCATTCGAAGCTTATGAAGTAGGCGAAACGCCGACTGATGATATTTCGCTGAACTATCCGCTGATCGTAAAGCCGCTTCGCGAAGATGCGAGTATTGGTATTGATAATAATTCGATCGTCAGCAATTTTGCCGCATTGTGCGAACGCGTCGAGTTCGTGCATCTCGAATTCAAACAGCCGGCACTTGTTGAAGAATTTATTGATGGCAGAGAGTTGAATGTTGCCGTGATTGCAACCGACGACGGAAGTTTTAAGACATTGCCGATCTCTGAGATCACGTTTGATGCGTTGCCGCCCGGCAATCCGCGTATCGTGAGTTACGAAGCGAAGTGGGTCGAGGAATCACCGCTCTACAAAACGACCGTCCCGAAATGTCCGGCTGTGCTTGATGAAGAAATTGCGATTCGTGCAAGAGCCATCGCGCTCAAAGCAGCGAACACTGTCGGTCTGCGCGACTATGGTCGCATCGATATGCGCCTTCGCGATGACGGCGCACTCTTCGTGCTCGAAGCCAACCCCAACCCCGACATCTCGCAAGACGCCGGCTTTATGCGCGCCTGCTTTACCAGCGGGCTAACGCATTCGCAAGCTATCAATCTCATAGCCTCGCAAGCCCAGAAGAGAATTTTACCCACCAAGAAATAATTTGTAACGTTTGTTTGCCGTTTGTCTTCCAATGCAATTATTCTTTTAAATTTATTCAGATCAGAAAATAATTTTGCTTTTTGTTTACACTTATCAACAGAAAAATTGTAAATAAAAAGTTTTTTCATTTTAAATTTGGAAAATTGATTTTAATTTCGTATTTTTGTTGATAGATGAAGAACAATTCACGAATTATTCTTTGTGTAATTGTCTTTTAAACTATTGTGATGCACTTTGCATCGAATAGTACAGCGAAAGAACGAATGACGAGAACAGTTGAACAACGTGATCGTAGTGAGATTATTCAGATCGTTCGAGCCACCGGTAACTTCAACGAAGAAGAGATCGCGATCGCTGCTGAGCTCATTGACATCTACTTGAACCAACCCGAGCAACGCGACTACTACGCATTCGTCGAAGACGATGGCGGTAAGGTCGCCGGATTTTTGATCGTAGGACCAACGCCTGCAACGACCGGTACATTTGATATGTATTGGATCGCTTCGCATCCGGACTTTTACGGTAAAGGAATTTCGCAAACGCTCGATCGGTTCGCCGAAACATTTGTGAGAGAACGCGGAGGATATTTGCTGATCGCCGAAACGAGCAGTCAACCATCTTACGAACGTACCCGAGCATTCTATAAGAAGCAAGGTTACGCCGTCGTCTCGCAGATCACCGATTATTACAAACCCGGTGACGACTTAGTCGTCTTTGGCAAACGAGTAGATACTTTATTATAGTATGAAGTGTGAACGCAGATTGTGGGTAAGTCCATAATTGTTCATTCACCTTCATAAATCACCAGCCGTGTCTTCCGAGATGTCGGGGGCAATGGCAAAATAGAAAGCATATATGGAATATTGGCAGCAGCTGTTGCGTGACAGCATTGAAACAAAAGAACAGTTGGTCGAGCGTTTTGGTGTGAAAGCCGAAGTAGCCGATGAACTCAATCAGTTCTTCCAGACACGCATTAACCCTTACTATCTCTCGCTCATTCGCTATAAAGGCGATCCGATCTGGCTCCAAGCAGTGCCCGACGAACTCGAGCTATCCGATATTGATGCACCCGACGATCCGTTGAATGAAGACGCGATGAGTCCGGTACCATCAATAACACATCGTTATCCCGACCGAGTATTGTTTCTCGTGACAAGCCAGTGCTCGATGTACTGCCGTTTTTGTACGCGCAAACGCAAAGTAGGTGATTCGTCGAAGATCTCGATGAAGTACATCCAAGAAGGGTTAGACTATATAGCTGCGCATCCTGAAGTTCGCGACGTTATCCTTTCCGGAGGCGATCCGCTGACTCTTACTGATTTTATGCTCGAGAAGGTCTTAAAGGGTCTTCGCGAGATCCCGCACGTCGAGATCATCCGTCTCGGCACTAAGATTCCGTGCGTTCTGCCTCAGCGCGTGACGCCGAAATTGTGTGAGATGATCAAAAAGTATCATCCTATCTACGTAAACACCCATTTTAACCATCCGTGGGAATGTACCCCCGAGGCAAAACAGGCTTGCGAGATGCTCGCAGATGCCGGTTGCCCGGTCGGAAACCAGATGGTATTAATGAAGGGCGTGAATGACGACGCTATGGTCGTGAAGGAATTGATGCAGAAATTGCTCGCAATGCGAGTTCGTCCCTACTATATATATCAAGCTGATATTACTAAGGGCGCGAACCACTTCCGTACCCCTGTTCGGGTCGGCTTGGAGATCATGGACAAGCTTCGCGGCTGGACCAGCGGCTTGGCAATTCCACACTATGTAATAGATGCCCCCGGTGGCGGCGGCAAGATACCGATCTTGCCAAATTACGTCGTTAGCCATGACGAAAATACGTGGGTGCTTCGTAATTATAAGTATGACATCTATACATACCCGGATGTCGTCGAGGAGAAACCATCACTTCCGGCAAAACGCAAGCCAATTCGTTCGCCAAGAAAGAAGAAGGTTTTTGCTGAAAAAGTATCACGAGATGAGGGAAAATAGGCCGTCTTTTTATCGAGAAATATGGCTGTAAGTGTAACAATAGTATTCAATACCAACCAAAGCGACTCCCACCCCGGAGTCGTTTTTTTTTGATTATCTCCCAAGACTAAAAAAATAATTAATTCTGAGTAAAGTATTGATTTGCAATCACTTATAGAAATTCTCTCTTTATGTGAGTATTATTTTTTAGACTTTTTCTTGGAAATTTAAAAGTATTGTAGTATATTTACACAACTTAATACCCCCATTGGGGGGAAGCCGTGTGTTTTCGATGCCAAAATTATTTATTTTGGCGATGACCATGTGGCGAGCAAAATTTTTTTTGAAAAACAAGTCGCATTTACACTAACTTCTTAATAATAGAGGCAATATCTATGAGACGTATTACATACATCGTTTTAGCAGTACTCTTTGTAGTGCTCGTCAACACTTCATTGTTTGCTCAGGGCGCATCTCGCACATTTGGTGCAGGTCGTTTGCAGCTCGATGACGGCGCGAACAACTTCGTATATATGACAACCAAGACTGGTACGCTCGGTATTGATAATACCGGTGCTGTCATTCCTGGCGTGCAAACATTCCCGAGCAATTGCGCTCTTCTCGACCTCTCTTCGGTAACGAAGGGTTTCTTGCCTCCGAGAATGCTCACTGCGCAGGAAATGAATATCTGCGGCGGTACACCAAACGAAGGTCTCGTTGTGTACAACCTCAGCACTCATACATTAGACGTGTATAATGGTAGCGGCTGGGCACCTGTCGGTGGCGGCTGGTCTCTCTTCGGTAACTCACTCACCGTTGGTGGTGGTACTGGAGCCGGACAAAACTACATTGGTACAAACAATGCTACAGATTTTGTGATCGCTACGAATGTCGGAGCTCCTGGCTCTGGTGTTGGTGAGCGTATTCGTGTCACATCTACTGGCAATGTAAACATTGCTGGTATCAATGGTGTCTCGAACATCACTGCTTCTTCACTCGGTGGTGCGCCTCTTTTAGCTCCGCCTTTGAACTTGCCAACTGATGGGCTTATCATTGGTAAGAATGCAGGTGATCTTTATAAATATGATGTTGCGACCGTTGTAGGTGCAGTTGCTTGGTTACGTACCGGCAACACCATTCTCGACGTTAACAACAAACTTGGTACGATCAATGACGTTGCTATCAATATCGTTACGAACGATGCTACTCGTGTAACGATTGGCAACTCAGCCGCTGCAAACGCAGTAACCGTTACGGGTAACGCACTCATTAATGGCAATGCTGCTGTAACTGGCACATTCACTTCGGCAGGTAACTCGACTGTCGGCACAAACGGAGCTACAACCAATTCATTTGGTAATACTGGCGCTTCAGTCAATGCTATCGGTAACGGCATTGGTGCTCAGAACACTGTGGGTAACGGCGGCGGTGCTACAAGTAATACTATTGGTACCAATGCCGCATCTAATAACTTTGGCAATGGTGCTACCAATAACAACTTTGGTAATGTCGCAGTAATGAATCAATTCGGTACTGGCGCAACAACCAACAATATTGGTACTTCGGGTACATCAACGAACACTGTTCTTGGTACAACGAATATCAATACTACTGGCAATAGTGCTACATCTATCGGAAGCACAGCAACCGGCGGCGCAGTAACGATCGCTACTTCGAATCCTAATCCTCTTACATTGAATGTTGGTGCAACGACGAACAATCTCGTCTTGAACAACATCCTTCAGGATAATAATGCTGTTAATTTATTGATGCTCACTGGCGTCAATAGTGGTAATACTCGCACACGTGCAATTGGTACGCTGATCGCAGCAAATGAAGGTCTTGTACTTGATCTCTCGAACCCAGCTTTGCCAACTGTAAAGCTCGGAAGTTCGGCGCTTGACCCGGTTAATGCTTTCCTTACAAATCGTACCGTCAGTCTTGGTGCGAATCTCTTGAACTTCAATAATAATGGTAACGTCACGTTTGCTAGCCTTAATGGTGCGAACAACGCGATTAACCTCAACAACTTCAGCGCAACAGCTAACACAAACATTGGCTTCGACGCAGTTGGAAATAACGTAGCTATCCAAGGTCGTACAACGAATGTTGGTACTTTGAGCGCTGCTCAGGCTATCAATATCGGTACTGGCGGTGGTAATACCACTATCGGTCTTGCTCCTGGAAGCACGAACAACATTAATGGTACGAACAACACGATGACAGCAACAGGTACTAACTTGTTGACTGCACCGACCAACACGATCAACGGTACTACACAGAATAATGTGACTGCACCGACGAACGTGATCACTGGTAACACGTTGAACAACATCACTTCAACCACAGAAAACCGTGTTTCAGGACCTACCAATATCAATACAACAACAGCAAACACAACTACCATCGGTAACGGTGGCGCAGTTGCTTCAAACACTGTTGTCAATGTTGGTACAGCTGGTGGTAATTTGACTCTCAATAACATCGTTAACGACAACACCATCACCAACATCCTCGTGCAGACGGGTGCCGCTGGTTCTGGTAACGTTCGTTATCGCACACTTGCATCGCTCATCGCAGCTAATCAAGGTTTGATCCTTGATAACAGTACGCCAACTCCGACCGTAAGACTCGGTAGCGCAGCTGGTGACCCAGTCAATCCGTTCTTAGTAAATCGCACTGTTTCTCTCGGTGGTCAGTCATTGTTCATCAATGATGGCAACTCGGGCACACAGTTGGCTCAGTTCAACGGCGCTGGTGATGTGATCAACTTGAACACATTGACAACAGGTACAACAACGATCGGTAGCTCAACAGCAACCGCAACAAATATCAACGGACCTACCAATATCAATAACGCTGTTAACTCGAATACCCAGATCAACACTGGCGGTTCTTCGGGAACAGTAACAATTGGTAACGCCGCTGCTGGTACCGTTCAGCTCACTTCGGGTACTGCAGTAAATGCAAACTCACCGAACAACACGTTGACTGCAACAACAACAAACTTGTTGACTGCACCAACTAACACTTTAACTGGTGCTACGACCAATAACGTTAATGCACCGACCAATAACATGGGTGCTACATTGTTGAACAACATCAACAGTGCTACGGAAAACCGTTTAACGGGACCTACCAATATCAACACTACTGCGAACAACTTGACAACGATCGGTCAGAATGCTGGTACAGCTTCTACGACTGTTATCAATGTCGGTACAGCAGGTGGAAACTTGACGTTGAACAACATCGTCCGTGATAACTTTTCTATCAGCTTGCTCACGACTACCGGTATCGGTTCTCCTGCATCTGGTAACGTTCGTTATCGCCAGCTTGCAACGCTCATCGCTGCTGACCAAGGTTTGATCCTTGATAACAGCACTGCAACGCCGACCGTAAGACTCGGTAGCGCAGGCGGTGACCCAGTCAATCCATTCGCTGCTAATCGCACCGTTTCTTTGGCTAATAACCAATTGATCTTTAATGATAACGCTGCTGTCGGATTTGTTACTCTTAACGGTAATACCGATGCAGTCAATATCAACACCACAACTGCTGGTACGACAACGATCGGTAGCTCAACCGCTACTGCTACAAATATCAACGGACCGACCAACATCAATAACGCTGTTAACTCGAACACTCAGATCAACACTGGTGGTAGCTCGGGTTCAGTAACTGTTGGTACGACATCTGCTGGTACCGTTGCTCTTACTTCAGGTACAGCCGTTAACGTCAATATTCTTGGACCATCAGCGACCAACATCAACACTGGTACTGCTACTGGCGACGTTAATCTCGGTAACACTGGCTTAGGACCGAACATCAATATGTCGGTTAACGCTGCTCGTAATATCACGATGCAGAATATCCAAACCGATATTGCTCCTACACAATGGTTGACATTGAATGCTGCTAACCAGGTTAAAGTAACTTCGCTCGCGAACATCGCAGAGCAGGGCGTAAGCTACCAGCTTGAAGCAAGCGGTACTCGCTTCCGTCTCGGCGGTATCACTTCTACTCAGGTGCCGTTCACTGTTAATGATCGTTTCATTAATATGGACGCTCGCAACTTGTTCTTCACACGTAATGGTGGTGCGAACAACGTTATGCAGCTCACTGGTGGTGCAACTGGCGGCGTAGATATTACTGCTCCGACGAACATCAATACTGCAAATAATCTTAACACAGCTATCGGTACTGTTGCTGGTGCTGGCGGATCAACGACCATCAACGGTCGTCCGCTCAACCTCAATAACGGCGGCGGCGCTAATGGCGTAACCAACATCGGTAATACCGTTGGTGGTATCACCGTCACTGGTCGTTCGACATACAGTGCTTCTAGCCCGATCAACCTCACCGGAACTGACGGTACCTCTAACCAGGTAATGCGTTCGAACGGTCTTGGTGCTACTCCGAGCTGGTTCACACTCACAACCGATGCTACTTTGCTCGGTGATGGTGTCGGAACTTCATTCGGTATCGACCTCAACCACTCAAATACCTGGAACGTCTCGCAGACATTTGGCGACAACGTAGGTATTGATAACTTCACTGTCAACACAGGTGTCGGCGGCGGAACTGCAACGATCAATCTTCAGGGCGGCGGAAATCTCGTCCTCAATAACATCGCTAACGACAACACAACGACCAACATCTTGACTATCAGTGGTGCTGGTTCGGGTAACGTTCGTTATCGCACACTTGCTTCGTTGATCAATGCCGATCAAGGTACACAGCTTGTTACGATCGCTGGAGTTCCTACCGTATTGCTCGGTGGTGCTACTAACGTGATCAACCCATTGACAAGCACACGTTTTGTGAACTTGACCAATCAGGTCTTGAACTTCACAAACGCGGCTGGTGCAAATAATCTTGTCCAACTCGACGGTAATGCAGGCTCTGTAGCTGTTAATGGTACACTTACCTCAACAGGCAACACGACTCTTGCAACCAACGCTGCTACGACCAACACATTTGGTAATAACGCTGCAACGTCTAACTCGATCGGTACTTCAGCGGTCACCAATAACTTTGGTAACAGCGCTGTTGCTTCAACAACAACCAATAACATCGGTAATTCGAATGCTGCTGGTGGTACGACCATCAACAATATCGGTCGCCCAGTTGCTGGCGGTTTCTCAACTACCAATATCGGTGATATTGCTGGCGCAGGTTCTGCTATCAATGTTCTTGGTGTTACAAGTATCAACACAACCTTTGCGGCTACTACCACGATCGGCAATACAGGTGCCGGTGGTAATGTCACGATTGCAAGTGCTAATACTATCGCACTCAATGGTACAACCAACATCAACACTGGTGCCTACAAATTGACATCTGTCGGTGATGGTGCTACTGCTAACCAACAGCTTCGCGTTAATGGCGTTGCTGACGCTATTGTCGGTAACACACTCGGTGCTAACCCAACCGTATGGGATCTCGTCGTCACTGGCGATCAGGTCACAACTGGTATCGCGAAATTCGGCGGTTCACTTTGGATCGACGGCGTAAGCGCTACTCACCAGATCAATGCTAACGCTCCGTTGAACATCGTTACTACGGGCGGTAACTTGGGCTTGACGGCTTCGGGTTCGATCAACTTCAATTCGAACATCGGTACAAGCATCGTTCCGAGCGTTAACAACTCGTTCGATCTTGGTTCTGCTGCTAATCGTTGGAACAACTTGTTCGTAACGACTATCAACTTGCCACTCGGTACTTATCCTTCAGGATCAGTCTTGTTTGCTAACGCTGCAGGTCAGATCGCTGCTGATAATCCAAGCTTCTTCTATAGCAACACACTCAAACGCCTCGGTATCGGAAACAACGCTCCGACTCAGGCTCTTGACGTAACTGGTAATGGTAACTTCAGCGGTTCACTCGCAGTTGGTACTACAGTGACTGCTGGTAGTTCAGTTGGCGCAGGTTCATCAGTAACTGCTGGAACATTCATGACGGCAGGAACAAGCATTGCTGCAGGAACAACTATCACAGCTGGAACAGGAATCACATCTAACTCTGGTAACATCGTTGCAACAGCTGGTCAGGTAAACGCAGGAACAAGTATGACTGCTGGTACCACGATCAACGCAGGTGGTGCGATCACAGCTGGATCAACACTCGCAGCAGGAACTTCAATCACTGCTGGTACATCGATTGCAGCTGGAACGACACTTACCGCAGGTACAGGTTTAACTGTAACCTCAGGTGGTGCAACGATCAACGGTTTCGCAGCTTCAGCAGATGCATTCCTCGTTACTGTTCCAACGGCCGCTGGTGGTGATCTTCACACACGTACCGTTGCTTCACTTCCATTTATTGGTGGTAGTGGTACACTGAATACTATCGCAATGTTTACACCGAACGGTACAACAATTGGTAATTCACCATTGACTGTATCAGGTGGTGTTAATGTCGCTGGCTCAGGTTCATTGACAGCAGGTACATCACTTGCCGCAGGAACAACCGTAGCCGCTGGTACATCTATCGGTGCTGGAACATTTATCACTGCAGGCACAACGATCGCTGCTGGAACAGGTATCACATCTGCTTCAGGTAACATCGTTGCAACAGCTGGTCAGGTAAACGCAGGAACAAGTATGACTGCTGGTACCACGATCAACGCAGGTGGTGCGATCACAGCTGGATCAACACTCGCAGCCGGAACAACGGTTACTGCAGGTACATCAATCTCAGCAGGAACAACAATCACCGCTGGTACAGGTTTGACTGTTACCGCAGGTGGTGCGAACATCAACGGATTAGCACAGAATAATGCTCTCGTTGACCTCGTCGTTGCTCCTTCAACAACAGGTGGCGTACTTGCCACTCGCTCTGTTGCTTCACTCGGTTTCATTACTGGAGCTGGTACACTTAACACGATCCCAATGTTCACACCAACAGGTACTTCACTCGGTAACTCACCGTTGACAGTCGTAGGTGTTAATGTCACTGGTTCTGGTTCATTGAACGCAGGTACATCAGTTGGCGCAGGTACATCTGTAACTGCTGGAACATTCATCACTGCAGGCACAACGATTGCTGCTGGAACAGGTATCACATCTGCTTCAGGTAACATCGTTGCAACAGCTGGTCAAGTAAATGCAGGTACAAGCGTATCGGCTGCTACTACGGTCGCTGCTGGAACTTCAATCACTGCTGGTACATCGATTGCAGCAGGAACAACACTCACCGCAGGTACAGGCTTAACGGTCACTGCAGGTGGTGCGAACATCAACGGCTTAGTGCAGAATAATGCACTCGTTGACCTCGTAGTTGCTCCTTCAACAACAGGTGGTGCACTTGCAACTCGCTCTGTTGCTTCACTTGGTATCTTATCAGGTAGTGGTACATTGAACACCATTGCAATGTTCACTCCATCAGGTACACAAGTTGGTAATTCACCATTGACAGTATCTGGTGCAGATGTATCTGGATCTGGCAAATTGACTGCTGCAACTTCAGTTAACGCGGGTACTACTGTAAACGCAGCAACTACAGTCGCTGCTGGTACAAATATCACTGCTGTTACAACTATCGCTGCGGGTACAGCGATCACTGCTGGTACAACAGTCGGTGCTGTAACTACAGTAACTGGCGGTACAGGAGTTATCGCAACTACTGGCGCTATTAACGCAACTGGTGGTACGATCCAAACCAATAGTGTTAACCGCATTGACAATAACGGTGTTGTTCATGCAACAGGTTTCACAGCTTCTTACACAGCACAGGGTGCTAACTACGGAGCTCTTGTTACTGATTACTTCATCCGCTCAACTGCTGGTGGAATTACGATCACACTTCCTGCTGCTACAACAGGTCAGATCATCGTAGTGAAGAACTCAGCTGCTGCTGCTGTTAGCGTAACAGCCGCAACGATCGACGGCGCTGCTCCTGTAGCGAATAACCTCAATGCTGGTGTCACACGTACCTACGTCTTTGATGGCGCAGGTTGGTGGAGCTACTAAGCCCCAAACGTATTTCAAAAAAAACCCCGCTCA